>NZ_JBMXXF010000058.1:0-23855 GCF_053997775.1 Methanopyrus sp. | reverse complement strand
CGGCCGGGATTTGAACCCGGGTCGCGGGATGTCTCCGGCCCGGACGGGCCTCGAAAGTCCCGCATGATATCGGCGGGCCCGCGGTCACCCGCGGGCCCTTGACCGGGCTACACCGCCGGGGCGTCCCCTCCGGGCCACCCCGGCCGGATCCTAGGTATTAAGCTTTTCGGGGGTGGGGACGGCTGTCGATCTGGGTGGACCTCAACGCGGTGGGCTTCGTGATCGTCCAGTCCGCGGTGACCGCGGAGCTGGCGCGAACCGGGGCCATCCACTGGATCCGAAGGGTCCTGCTCGGTCGCAACCCGGGCACGGTCCGAGTCGCGCTGGCCTCGGGCCTGCTCTCCACGGTGCTGACCAACGACGCCGCGCTGATCGCCGTCGGCTCCGTGGTGGCCCACGCGGCCCGACGACCGCACCGGGTGCTCCTACCCTCCCTCATCACCGCGAACTCCATCGGCGCCGTTACCCCGCTCGGGAACCCGCAGAACGCGATCGTGTACTCCCACTATCACCTGAACGCGTGGGACTTCCTGCGGGCGCAGGCGCCCATCGCGGCGGCGCTCGCGATCCCGGGCCTGGCGTACGCGCTGCTCGAGGGGGAGCGCTTACCGTCCGCCACCGGACCCCCACCCAGCCCCAAGGAGCTCGCCGCCATCTCCATCTCCGCCGCCTGCCTGATCGCGCACGTACCTCTGTACCTGTGGTTCCCACCGCTCATGCTCGGGTACGCCGCGCTCCGGCCCCGGTCGATCCGAGGGGTGGACTGGGTCGTCGTGGCACTGCTCACGGCCGCGGTGCTCATTCCCCACGGGGTCCGGTGGCTGGGGTGGCACGTCCGGGTCTCGGACCCGTACCTGAGCGCGCTCCTACTATCACAGGCGATCAGCAACGTTCCGGCCACCGTGATCCTGCTCCCCGGGACCGGGGACTGGGTGAGTCTCCTGCACGGGGTCACGGTGGGCGGGTTCGGCACCCCCGTCGCCTCGATCGCCAACCTCATCGCTCTGCGGATGGCCGGCGGCGGGATCCGACCGTACGCGCTGACGCAGGCCTCCTGCCTGGTCCTCGGCACGGTGGCGCATTACGTCGCGACCTGACGGAGGGCGTCCCCCAGCCGGGAGGGCACGACGTCCCGGTGGCCCAGGACCCGGGCGTGGGCCTCCTCCTCCACCACCACGTAGTCGTAGCCCAGTCGACGCAGCGCGGTCGCCTCCCGTAGCCCGTCCGTGACGGCCACGAACGTGGCGTCGACGCTCAGCTCCTCGGGTGCCACGGCGTGCGGGATCCCAGCGATCAGGACGGCCTCCGGTTCGAGCTCTTCGATCCGCTCGGCCAGCAGCTCGCCGGTGACGGCGTACTCGTCCAGCGCCCCGGTGACCTCGAACTCCACCCCGGCCCGGCGGAAGATCCGGGCGAGCGTGCGCGCGTCCTTCCGGACCTTGGGCAGCCCGCTCTCCGCGGAGAGGTTGGCCAGTACCCGCGCGCCGCGGCGCCCGAGCTCCAGGACCGGGTCGGCGAACAGGTAGGCCGTCTCCTTCTTCGCGTTGAGCACGGCCAGCACGTCCTCGGAGTCCAGGAGGACGCGCGCCACGCGCCCGGGGTCGTGTCCGGACCACGGTTCCAGGTACTCCCGGCTCGCCATCCCGCGCCTCCGCTCCAGCTCGGCGGCGGCCCGCATCAGCCGGCGCTGTCGGTCCACCTCCCGCTCCGGGATGACCCCGGCCTCCGCGGCGCGCTCGAGGGTCCGGATGACGCCCTCCGTGTTCGGGCCCAGGCCGTTGTGCACGTCCACGGTGACGACCGTCGCGCTCGGGTCGGCCTCCTCCACGGCCGCCTCCAGGTCCTCGCCGATGATGGAGGAGACGCAGGTGCCCACGACGCCCAGGAGCTCGGGCTCCAGCCGCTCCTCCGCGTACCTGAGCGCCCGCACGAGCCGTTCGTGCGCGCCGAAGACGAAGTCGTCCTCCTCCATGCCCGTGACGAGCACGCGCACCCCGTCCTTCTCCAGCAGGCGCGCGGTCCTGAAGCAACATCCTTTAGGACCGTGGAGGATAATGGCGTCCGCCAGCAGGTCCCGGAGCGTGTACATGGCCGCCGGGATGGGACCGGGCCTAGGGTGCCAGGTGGTCAATCACGGGCCCCCGGGGTGGGTGGGGGGTTGAGCAAGATCCGACGGTTGGTGTTGGACGTGATGAAGCCGCTCGAGCCGGACACGACGGAGCTGGCCCGCTCGCTCGCCAAGCTGGAGGGCGTGGACGGTGTGAACATCGTGCTGGTCGAGGTGGACCGGGACGTGGAGAACGTAAAGGTTACCGTGGAGGGCACGGACCTGGACTTCGAGGAGATCAAAGACGTGATCGAGGAAATGGGCGGCGTCGTGCACAGCATCGATGAGGTCGTGGCCGGCTCCCGAATTGTGGAGGAGGTTAAGACCCCTCAGGATGACTGACGGTGGTGGACTTGCGGCGCCTCGACCTGATCAAGGAGGCGCTGCGGGGCGCCCTGAGCACGGGCCGGTACATGGCGCTGGGTTCGATGGACGGCCTCCTGGCCAGCCTGGGCGCCGTGCTCAGCGCGTCCCTTCGGGGCGGCACGCTGCACGACGTGGTCTCCTCCGGGCTGAGCGTGGCCGTCGCCCTGGCCCTGTCGAACGGGCTCGGCTCCTACCTGGGCGAAAAGATCGAGGAGCTGCGCGAGATCCGGCGGCTGGAGCGCCGCATGATCCTGAACCGAGGCGAGCTGGAGAGCACCCGGGTGCACGACCTGGCCCGGGTCCGGATCTACACCAGCGTGATCTCCCACGGGGGCTCCAGCTTCGCGGCCTCGATGATTCCCATCCTGACCGTGATCGCGATCGGGGACCCTCGGGCCGGCGTCGTGCCGTGCGTGATCGTCTCGGGCGTCGCCCTATTCCTGCTCGGGGCGTACCTGGGCCGGCTGTGCGGGGACCGGGGGGGCAGGCTGCTGCTACGCGGCCTGGAGATGGCCGGGGTGGGAGGGATCGTGGGCGTCGTAACCCACCTCATAGGGGCTCACTGAGCCCGACGAGCTGGGAGTAAAGGGCGTGCAGCCTTTCGTGATCGGGTCCCGCGCGGATGAAATCGTACGGCACCTCCTCCGGACCGCTCGGTGGTCGCTCGGGGTCGATCCCGGCCTCCACGGAGCGCATCGCCCGCGACCACGCCCGCGGGCTGCGGGCCCTCCAGAGCACCCGCTCCACCACCTGGGCCGCGTCCCGGTCACCCCGGGAGAGCAGGGACTGAGCGCGCGCCAGCTCGGGCCGCTCCGTCGAGACGCGGACGTTCACCTCGCGGGCGAACAGCCGATAGCGCCTCCGGATCTCCCGCACCGGCAGCATCGGGTGGTACTGGAGCGGCGTGAACGCCTTCGGGATCAGCGGGTTGACGCTGACGGTCACCTCCGCCCGCTCGGCGCACGCGCGGACGAGGCGGGCGGACTCGAGCACGTCCTCCTCCACGGGGAACCCGGGCACTCCCACGATCAGGTACAGGCGCACGCGCATCCCCAGCCGGCCGGCCGTCTCCACGAGCTCCAGCAGATGGTCCTCGTCGATCGGCTTGTTTAGGAACTCCCGGATCCGCTCGGACCCGGACTCCGGGGCCAGGGTCAGCGTGCGGACGCCCGCCTCCCTGAGAGTCGGCAGCAGGTCCGGGTCCAGGTCGGTCACGCGCAGCGACGGGAGGGAAAGCTCCAACCCCAGCTCCAGGCACCGGTCCACGATCGTCTCGAAGTCCGGGTGGGCGGCGGGGGAGGCGGAGATCAGCGCCACGCGATCGTACGGCGAGTTCAGGGCGTGCCGGAGGATCCGGTCCACGTGCTCCAGCGGGCGGCACCTCCACTCCCCGGCCGTGTGCCCCCCGAGGCAGAAGCTGCAGGCGTAGGGGCAGCCGCGGCTGAGCTCGACCGGGTACGCCCGGAGCCCGCTCAGCTCGGGTGACTCCGGGGCGAACGCGAGGGTCGGGGGGTCCGTCCCCTCCAGCGAGTCCGGCCCCACCCGCTCGGTCCCCTCCGAGTGACCCGGCACGTAGAACCCGGGGACGTCGGCCAGCTCCTCGAGCGCCTCGCGCCGGGACCCCGCCTCCACGACCCGGCGCACGCCCTCCCGGAACGTGGCCTCGGCCTCCCCCACGTAGAACGCGTCGATGAAGGGTTCCATGGGGAGGGGGTTCACGGTGCAAGGACCGCCGGCGATGACGATCGGGTCCTCCTCGGAGCGGTCCCGGCGGAGCGGAGGGATCCCGCCCATGATGAGCGACTCCAGGACGTGCGGGTAGTCGAGCTCGAACTGCAGGGAGACGCAGACGACGTCGAACCGGGACAGCTCGGTGCCGGTCTCCAGGGAGACGAGCCGGCGCTCGGGATCCAACCGCTCGTACGCGTCGGTGGGCAGGTACGACCGCTCGACGGAGAGCTCCGGGTCCTCGTTCAGCAGTCGGCAGACGATGTGGAACCCCAGGTTCGAGGCCATACCCCGGTACTCGTTCGGGTACAGGAGGCAGACCCGGGCCCCGGCGCTCGGGTCCGGGGACAGCGTGGACAGCTCCCGGATCATCCGACCACGGCCCGGGGAGACGGGGTTTTGAGCTCGATGATGGCCAGCGGCGTGGGCTCCGGGGGCGACAGCAGCAGCGTCTCCGTACCGGCGTCCTCCAGCCTCAGGTTGACCTGGTGCCCGTACAGGTACAGGACGCGCTCCCGCTCCAGCCGGATGAGCCCGTACCCGGACACGTACACGTACACCCGGCCGTTTCGGGGGGCCACGGGGATTCGGACCTCGGGGCGCCCGTCAACGCTCACCACCAGGGCCTTGGCCGGGTTCGCGGTGGCGGAGAGCACCGCGGAGACCCTCACCGTAACGTCCTGACCCTTCAGCTCCCGGTTCACGGTCAGGTTGCGGAACGCCAGCCGGAGCTCCGAGTCCGTGGCCTTCCCCTGCTTGAGGCCTAGCTGCCTTGCCAGGCTCTGCGGAATGATGACCAGGTTATCCCTGGGGGCGCGCTTGACGGTGAACTCGGAGCGCTGGTAGATGACCCGATCCCCGGGCTCCAGGTTCAGGACGTGCAGCACGTTGTCCCCCAGCAGAATGTCACCGCCCCCTCCGTACCGGACGAGGTACGGGCCCTCGGTCTTAACCTCCCGGTGCCCCCAGATCACCTTGCGCGGCAGCGGGTTCACCTCGACCTTGCTCCCGGTGACCTGGATGGAGGAGAGCATGGCGCCAACGAGCACGGCGACCACGGAGAGGGACATGATCACGGAGGCGTGCATGTAAAGGAAGGGGCGCAGCGTGCGCCGGCGCCGCTGGATCCTCAGCAGCTCCCGAACCAAGTCGACGAGCGAGGCGAACGCCACGCCCAGACCCAGGATCACCAGCGACAGGACCAGGGGGAGCGGGAGGTTCGTGTAGAACAGCGCGGCGAGGCCCAGGGCGACCAGGGAGAGGCCGAGGTTGACCCGGTTCAGCGCCTTACCCACGTTCCACCGCAGGACGATGCGCCCGTACCGGTGCGCCCGGTCCAGGATCGTGCGGACGACCTGGAGGGCCATCCGGTGGAGACGCTCCAGGGGCTGCATCTCGTGCTTGATCTCCCCGATGTCCACCTCCTTAATCCGGGCCCCGAGCGCGACGGCGTCGAGGATGATCCCGATGTCCACGCCGTAGTCGGGCTCGAACTCGACGCGCTCCAGGAGCTCCCGCTTCGCGCAGATCTGACCGCTCAGCGGCTGCTCCAGCTCGGAGACCTCGGGGAAGAAGAACCGCAGCAGCGGCTTGGCGGTGAGTAGGGTCACGCGGCCGGCCTTGCGCCGGAACTTGGTCTTGACTAGGTCCGCCTCGCCCCGCAGGACGGGACGAATCATCTTTTCGATCATCTCAGGCCGGATGTTCTCGATGTCCGCGTCGACGAAGGCGATCACGTCGCCGTTGGAGTGCTCGAGCCCCGTTCTCATCGCCTCCCCCTTGCCCCGGTTCTCCGGGTGGGAGACGACCCGGGCCCCAGCCTCCCGGGCCCGCTCGGCCGTGCGGTCCTCGCTGCCGTCGTCGACCACGATCACCTCGTCCACGACCGGGACTCTGCGGGCGGCCCGAACGACCCGACCCACGGTCTTCTCCTCGTTGTACGCCGGGATGACGACGCTCACCTTCCACTCCCGCCTACCCTTCCCGCGCCGGCGTCTCAGTATCATGAGCAATAATAGCAGGCTCGTGAGTCCTCCGTCGAGCATCCCCGATCACCCAGGGAGGTGCTCCGCTTGCCGAAGGAGCTGGTGTTGAAGCGGATCGTGGGAGACATCGCCGCCTCCGAGCGCCCCGGGGAGGTCATGAGGAAGTGGCGTAAAATCTTCCACGCGTCGCAGGTCGAGGTCGCGAGGAAGATGGGCGTCTCCCCCTCGGTTATCAGCGAGTACGAAACGGGTAAGACGCGCTCACCCCGGGTGGACACCGTTCGGAAGTTCGTGGAGGCGCTGATCAAGATCGACGAGGAGCGGGGCGGTCAGGTCCTCTCCGCGCTGGAGAGCGCGCTGCTGTCCGAGGAGGTCCTCTCCACCCTGGTGGGGATCGGGGAGTTCCCCTACCCGAGGAAGCTGACGGAGGTTTACGATCGGATCGGGGCCGAGCCGGTGGTGCACCACGGGGACGTGGACGTGTTCGGGTACACGATCATTGACAGCGTGAAAACCATCCTGGAGGTGCCCGCGGGCTCGCTCCTACGGGTGTACGGGGAGTGCCCGAGCCGGGTGCTCGTTTTCACCCGGATCGATCGCGGGCGCTCGCCGATGGTGGCCATTAAGGCGGCCGGGATCAAGCCCAGCGCGGTCGTGCTGCACGGGATCGATAAGGAGGACGTGGACGAGCTGGGGATCGAGATCGCGGAGCGCGAAATGATCAACCTGGCCACCGCTCAGGGCCCGATTTCGGAAATATCAAAAAAGCTTAGGGAGCTCACCGAAGCGCGCTGACCCGGAGGGGTGTCGCGCTTGATCCCGGACGGACGGGCCGGGATCGTCGGGTACGGGGCCTACGTACCCCGGTACCGGATCAAGGTGGAGGAGATCGCCTCGGTCTGGGGCGAGGATCCGGAGGCCATCAAGTCCAGCCTGAGGATCGAGGAGAAGAGCGTCCCGTCCGAGACCGAGGACTCCGCCACCATCGCCGTGGAGGCCGCCAGGAACGCCCTCTCCCGGGCCGGAATCGACCCCTCCGACATCGGCGCGATCTTCGTGGGCTCCGAGTCGCCACCCTACGCCGTCAAGCCCACCGCCACGATCGTGGCGGCCGCGATCGGCGCCACCCCGGACCTCACCGCCGCCGACTACGAGTTCGCGTGCAAGGCCGGCACCACGGCGATCCAGACCTGCACGGGTCTCGTCGTCGCCGGCATGATCGACTACGGGCTCGCCATCGGCGCGGACACGGCCCAGGGAGCCCCGGGCGACCCGCTCGAGTACACGGCCGCCGCGGGCGGGGCCGCCTTCATCATCGGCCGCGACAACCTGGTGGCCGAGCTCGAGGGCACGTACTCCTACACGACCGACACGCCCGACTTCTGGCGTCGCGAGGGACAGCCTTACCCGAGGCACGGGGGCCGGTTCACCGGCGCCCCGGCCTACTTCAAGCACATCATCAACGCGGCCCGGGGCCTGATGGAGGAGCTGGACCTCTCCCCCGAGGACTTCGACTACGCCGTCTTCCACCAGCCCAACGGGAAGTTCCCCCGACGCGTCGGCCAGAAGCTCGGGTTCAAGCCCGAGCAGATCGAGCCCTCCATCGTCGTTGACAGGATCGGCAACACCTACTCCGGCTCCTCCCTGCTCGGCTTCGTTCGGGTCCTGGACCAGGCCGAGCCCGGCGACCGCATCCTGCTCGTCTCCTACGGCTCGGGCGCCGGCAGCGACGCGTTCAGCTTCGTCGTGACCGATCGCATCGAGGAGGTACGAGAGCGGGCCCCGCTGCTGGAGGAGTACCTACGGGACCGCGTGTACGTGACCTACGGAGAGTACGCCAAGATGAAGCGCAAGCTCAAGTTCTGAACCGTCCGGGAGGGGAGCCCCTTGAACCGCGACGTGGCGATCGTTGGCGTGGGCATGACCCGGTTCGGCGAGCTCTGGGACAAGTCCTTCGACGACCTCTTCGTCGAGGCCGGCCTCGAGGCCCTGGAGGACGCGGGCATGAGCGGGGACGAGATCGAGGCGATGTACGTGGGCAACATGAGCGCGGGCCGCTTCATCGACCAGGAGCACGTCGCGTCCCTCATCGCCGACCGCTCCGGACTGACCCCCATCCCGTGCACCCGCGTCGAGGCGGCCTGCGCCTCCGGCGGGCTGGCGGTCCGGCAGGCCATCCTGGCCGTCGCCTCCGGGATGTACGACGTGGTCCTGGCCGGCGGCGTGGAGAAGATGACCGACGTCACCACCGAGGAGGCCACCGCCACGCTCGCCACGGCCGCCGACCAGGAGTGGGAGGCCTTCCACGGGGTGACCTTCCCCGCCCTGTACGCCATGATCGCCCGGCGGCACATGCACGAGTACGGCACCACCCGAGAGCACCTCGCCCTCCCGCCCGTGAAGAACCACCGCAACGCCACCAAGAACCCGAAGGCCCAGTTCCGGTTCGAGATCACCGTCGAGCAGGTGATCGAGAGCCCCCTCGTCGCCGACCCACTCCGCCTGCTCGACTGCTCCCCCGTCTCCGACGGGGCCGCCGCCGTGATCGTCTGCCCGCTCGAGATGGCGAGGGAGTTCACCGACACGCCCATCGTCGTCCGGGCCACCGCCCAGGCCTCCGACAGCCTGGCCCTCCACGACCGAGAAGACATCACGACGCTGCGCGCCACCGTCGAGGCCGCCCGCTCCGCGTACCGGCAGGCCGGTATCGAGCCCGAGGACGTGGACGTGGCCGAGGTCCACGACTGCTTCTCCATCGCCGAGCTGGTCGCCGTTGAGGACCTCGGATTCGTCGAGAAGGGCGAGTCCGGGGAGGCGTACCACGAGGGCATGTTCGAGATCGACTCGGACCACGTGGCCGTGAACCCGAGCGGCGGGCTGAAGGCCAAGGGGCACCCCGTCGGCGCCTCCGGCGTCGCCCAGGTGGTGGAGATCGTGGAGCAGCTGCGGGGCGAGGCCGGCAAGCGTCAGGTTGACGGGGCCGAGATCGGCCTCACCCACAACGTGGGAGGATCAGGAGGCACCGTCGTCGTGCACATCTTCGAGCGGGGGGACTAGCCCGTGGGAGGCGTACCGCGCTTCTGGCGGAGCATCGACAACCGGTACCGACTCGTGGGCACCCGGTGCGAGAACTGCGGTGAGGTCTACTTCCCACCCCGCGTCGTCTGCCCCAAGTGCCGCCGAGAGGGGGAGATGAAGGAGGTCGAGCTCTCCGGGCGCGGCGAGATCTACACGTACTCGGTGGTCCGGGTGCCACCGGAGGGCTTCGAGGAGAAGGCACCCTACGTGGTCGCCATCGTCAAGCTGGAGGAGGGCCCGCTGGTCACCGGGATGATCGTGGACTGCGACCCCGGCGAGATCGACATCGGTACGCCCGTTGAGGCCACCTTCCGACGCGTCAGCGAGGACGGGGAGGACGGCGTGATCTACTACTCCCTCGAGTTCCGCCCGGTGCGCCGGGAGGAGTAGCCCCGCTCCGTGATCATCCTCTCCCCCACCACCCTCGTCCTTGAGCTCCCGACGATCAGTATCGAGCGCATGTCGATTCGATCCTCCAGCGAGCGCAGCTCACCCGCCCGCGTCACCACCACCCGTTGCCGGCTCCGGTACGCGTCCCACACGACCCCGACCGGCCGCTCCGGCTCCACAGACTCCTCCAGCACGTCCAGGAACGCCCGGAACGCGTGCCGACGCTCCGAGCTGCTCGGGTTATACACGACCAGCACGAAGTCCGACTCCAGCGCCGCCCGAGCCCGCTCCAGGATCTCATCCAACGGGACAAGGTGATCGCTGAGACTCACGACCGCGAAGTCCAGCATGAGCGGGGCGCCCAGCAGGGACGCCGCCGCGCAGGCGGCCGTGACCCCGGGCACCACCTCCACCTCCACGCCCTCCCCCTCCGCAATCGAGAGCACCAGACCGGCCATTCCGTACACCCCCGGGTCCCCGCCGCTGACCACCGCCACCCTCCGACCCTCGGCCGCCAGCCGCACCGCCTCCCTGGCCCGCTTCCTCTCCTCCCGCATCCCGTACTCCCGCACCTCCACGCCGTCCGGGATCACCTCGCGCGCGTGGCGCACGTACGATCGGTACCCGATCACCACGTCAACGCTCCTCAGCACCCTCCTCGCCCTCACCGTCATCAGCTCCGGGTCGCCCGGACCGATCCCCACCACGTACACCTTCCCCACGCTCACACCCCCGCACCCGTACCCTTCCCTCTGAGACCGACACCACGAGACCGGCCTCCTCCCGGCTCCCGGCCTTCACCCCGAGCTCCTTCAGGTACCGAAGCACGCCCGGGTGAGGGGGGTCCTCAACCCACACGCCGCCCCGCTCCAGCGCCCGCACCAGCTCCACCATCCGCTCCCGGTACTCGCGCGGATCGATGCCCAACACGTCCAGCACGTCCTCCACCGGGGGCCGACCCTCCGCCTCCGCCACCGTCGAACCGCCCACTGAACCCCCTAACCATCCCGCCAGGGCCCGCGCCACCTCCTCACCTCCCCAGTGATGACCGGACAGGCAGATTACCTCAGCCTCCGGGGTTACCAGGAGAACCACCGGATCCTCCCCCTTCTTCCTCAGCCTCAGCGCCCTCACCGCGATCCCCGGGGAGGAAACGTACACGACCGCGTCCGCGCTCCCCTCAAACCCGAACTCGTCCCGCACGCTCACGTCCGCGCCGAGCAGTCGGAAGAACTCCACCACCAGGTCCGTGACCTCGAGCCCGCGGAAGTCGTAGACGACGACCCACTCCAGGCGCCGCTTGGGCGAGAACCCCACCCTCATCCTCTCACGCTCCTCGCGTACTCCTTGGAGTACAGGTACGAGCGCTCCCCCTCCTCCCGGAGCACGTCCCCCACGATGATCAGCGCCGTCCGATCGATCCCCGCCCTCCGGACCTTCTCCGCGATATCACCCAGCGTGCCCCGGACCACCTTCTCCTCCGGCATGGACGCCTTGTATACGACGGCCACCGGCGTATCCTCCGAGTACCCACCTTCCAGGAGCGCCCTCACGACCCGCTTCAGCCTCTGCACTCCCAGGAAGATCACCATCGTGCAGCCGTGCCGGGCGAGCTCCCTCAGGGACTCCCCCTCCGGCTTCCCCGTCCGGCCCGCGGGCCGGGTCAGGATGACCGTCTGGCTGACCCCGGGCTTGGTCAGCTCCTCCCCCAGCGCGGCCGCCGCGGCGTTCACGGAGCTTACCCCGGGCACGACCTCATACTCCACCCCGCGCCGCCGCAGCTCCCGCGCCTGCTCGTACAGGGAGCTGTAGATGAACGGGTCCCCGGAGACCAACCGCACGACGGTCCTACCCTCCCGAGCCCCCTTCACCATCAGCTCAACCAGCTCCTCGAGCGAGCGACCGTAGCTGTCCACCAGCTCCGCGTCCGGCGCCCACTCCCGCACGGTTTCCTCCGGCGTCAGCGAGCCCGGGTAGATCACCAGGTCCGCCCGACGGAGCACGCGCAGCCCCTTGAGTGTCATCAGCTCCGGGTCGCCGGGTCCCGCGCCCACGAAGTACACCTTACCGGAGCCCACCGGCACGTCCCCCTCACAACCGTAACCGCCGACGCGTCAGCAGCACGGACCCGACGATCACCAGCGCGTTCCCCAGCAGGAAGAGCGCGAGCCAGGCGAGGTAGCACGCCGGCCCCAGGCCCAGGGTCACCGTGACCTCGTGAGCGTGACCCGGGGTGACAGGGACCAACCGTCCCCACCGGTACGCGGAGAAACCGACCACCATCATCCCGACAACGTTCACGACCAGGCCCAGGTTGAGCAGCATCCGGGGCCGATCTCCCGCGGAGGCGGCCCGGTACGCGTTGTACGCGGAGAGGACGCCGATGACGGCCACCGATACGGCCAGGGTCACGGGCAGCGCGTGGTGATGCGACGCTAGTCCCAGCACGTACAGCCCCGGCGCGGCGGCCGGAGCGCCCTCCGGTTGGACCCTGACGATCACGGTCCACGCCACCCTGGGGACCCCCTCGCGTCGGTCAGATGGAGGGAGGCGTGTACCGGAACTTGTACGTTAGCGCGTTGAACCGGCTCAGCAGGGACAGTACCTTAACCAGCTCCCCACGCCCCAGCCCCGTCCTCCTGCACAGCTCCTTCCACGTTAGGTAGCCGGAGCTCAGCTCCTGATACAGCGAGTAGGCCCACGCCTGGAACCGCACCCCCAGCTCGTCGGTCACGGTCATCACGAACGACTCGTCCACGGACTCCTTTACGGAGAACAGCGTCTTATCCACGGGCTCCATCCAGTCCCACACCCGGTGCCTCACCACGCGCTCCTCGGACTTCTCGATTAGAAAGATCAGGATGCGCGCCCAGTGACTCGGCACGCTGAGACTTCTGGAGAGGTCGGACACGCTCAGGTTCAGCCGATCCTCCACCAGGTCCAGGGCGAGCCTCAGGAGCGTGTCGTCGTGCCTGTAGGCGTATCCCTCGGACAGCACGTCGCGCGCGTTCACCCACCCGGCCACGTCCTCCAGGTACCGCAGCTCCGAGTACGGGATCGACAGCCGGTTGCCCCGGCCCAGGTAGAACGCGCGGCGCCTCCCCAGCGAGAGCAGCGGCACGGAGGGGTTCGACCTGACGCGGCCCGGGCTCGAGGACACCACGAGCACGTGCAGCACTTCCGGTAGCTCCTCCGTGAACGCCTCCTCATCCACGACGATAAGCACGTCCAGCAGCGACGACAGCAGCTCCGAATCGAAGGCGACGAGGTCGGTCAGGTCCGTGTACAGTACGTTCTCCTCGTACTCGAGCTCCAGGTCCACGGACGCGTCCAGCACCGTCGGAACGAGCCCTCTCGTGAGCTCGTTTATCTTCCGCACCACCTCGGGTTCTACGCACACCGGGATCCCGTAGGAGAGCAGCAGGCAGGCGAGCGTGGCCCGGCTGTCCAACGGAAGGGCCAGGGCGCGGTCCCCCTACGAGAGCTCCTCCAGCAGCAACCCGAGCCCCTCCTTCAGACCCTTTCCCTCGATGGCGACGGTCCCGACGACCGGAGGGTCCAGGTTCAATCGCTCGCTGACCATCTCCCCCACCCGCTCCGGGGGGAGCGCGTCCTCCAGGTCCTGCTTGTTGGCGAACACGACCAGTCGGTCCGGGTTCTTCACGACCCCCTTGACCAGCTCGTAGATCTCCGCCGCCGTATCGATCTGCGGGTTGGCGGAGTCGATCACCAGGATCAACCCGTCGGCGTTCCGGGCCCCCAGCTTCATGACGAACTTGAACCGAAGCTGACCGGGCACCCCGAAGAGGTACACCCCGTCGAAGTACTTGCAGCGACCGAAGTCGATGCCGATCGTCCGACCCTTGGGCGAGACGGTCGCGAACTTGTCCGAGAGCTGCCTCACCACCGTCGTCTTCCCCGCGTCCTCCGGTCCGATCACCGCGATCTTGATCCTGCCGTCCTCCAGCCCCTCCAGCATCCGAGGTGCCCCGACACCGTTTTTACCCGGGCTTTTTTTACTAGATGGTGACTGAGGGCGTGCGTCTACGGGGTGATAAGAGTGAAGACCGGCACTTGGCGGGTGAAGACGGGCTTCGCCCGCATGCTGAAGGGCGGCGTCGTGATGGACGTGACCAACGTCGAGCAGGCCCAGATCGCCGAGGACGCCGGCGCGGTCGCGGTCATGGTCCTGGAAAAGGTCCCGGCCGACATCCGGAGGGCCGGCGGCGTGGCCCGCATGTGCGACCCGGCCAAGATCGAGGAGATCATGGACCACGTCACGATCCCCGTGATGGCCAAGTGCCGGATCGGCCACGTGGTCGAGGCGCAGGTGCTGGAGGCCATAGGGGTCGACATGATCGACGAGTCCGAGGTGCTCACGCCCGCGGACGAGGAGCGGCACATCAACAAGTGGGAGTTCGACGTCCCGTTCGTCTGCGGCGCGCGGAACCTGGGCGAGGCCCTGCGCCGGATCGCCGAGGGGGCCGCGATGATCCGGACGAAGGGCGAGGCGGGTACGGGCAACGTGGCCGAGGCCGTGCGGCACATGCGCATCATGCGGCGGGAAATCTCCGAGCTGTCCCACCTGGATAAGGAGGAGCTGTACCAGAAGGCGAAGGAGTACGGAGTCCCCTTCGACCTGGTCGCGGAGGTGGCCAGCCTGGGCCGGCTACCCGTCGTGAACTTCGCGGCCGGCGGCATCGCCACCCCGGCGGACGCGGCCCTCATGATGCAGCTGGGCGCAGACGGCGTCTTCGTGGGGTCCGGCATCTTCAAGTCCGACCGGCCGCAGGAGATGGCCGAGGCCATCGTGGAGGCCACGGCCTACTACGACGATCCCGAGGTCGTGGCCGAGGTCTCCAAGAACCTGGGCGATGAGGTCGCCATGCGCGGCCTCGACATCTCCGAGATCCCGGAGGAGGAGCGGATGCAGACGCGGGGCGACTAGGCCCCCGACGCCACCCGGCCAATCGTTTTGACATTCGTAACGTTAGCCGGGCGGTGACGCGATGCTCAGGGCCCAACGACCCGTGGTCGTGCGAGGACGGACCGTGGAGCAGGTCTGGCGGCGGGCCGTCACCGAGGTGAAGGTCCGGGGCGAGCGGGTCGAGCGAGAGCGAGGCCCGGTGCGCGAGCTCCGCGGACTGATCGCGCACCTTCACCCCCGGGGCGAGGACGCGTTCACCGTCCCCGAGGACTACCCGATGGACGAAGGGGCCGTCCGGGAGTACGAGAACCAGCTGCTGGACCCCGAGCGACACGGGTTCGAGTACACCTACGGAAACCGGCTTCGCCGACACTTCAACGTGGACCAGGTAAGGAGGCTCATCGAACGGTTACGGAGCGCCCCCGAGACCCGGCGCGCGGTCGCCGTCACCTGGGACCCCACCCGAGACCTGACGGAGGAGGAGGTCCCGTGCCTGGTGACCGTGCAGCTGCAGTCGGACGGCGAGGACGGGCTGGAACTTCACGCCTTCTACCGCTCCTGGGACGTGGGCAAGGCCCTCGTCGCCAACGTGATCGCGCTGCGCCGGCTGCAGGAGCACGTGGCGGACCGCGTGGGGCTGTCGCCCACAACGATCACCGTCTACGCGTCGAACGCGCACGTGTACGAGGAGGACCTGAGGGAACTCTGAGCGCTAGGGGGGCAGCCCCTGCGAGTACCGGCTCCACATCTCAACGGAGCGGTGGGAGGCGATGGAGGCCGCGGTCGCGGCCTCGCTGGTGACGGCCCGGCCGATCTGATGCACCGCCTGGAGCGTCAGGGTGATCATCACCGCGGCCGTGGCGACCATGACCGCGCACAGCAGCAGCCCATCCACCATCCCGCTGCCCCGGCTCCCGAGCGCCCTCAGCCTCACCGGATCGCCCCCCTCCCCGCGGGCTTAGGGAAGACTGGGACCCTCAGAACGGTATGATACTGGCGTCCCGCATCCGAAGTCCACTCACCGTAAACGCCTTTCCATCGAGAAATCGGATACGTACGGGTCCACTGCGGGGCAACGGTTTTCCGGGGCGGCGCAGGGGTGCGCCCGGGGGAGCACGCCGTTGAGCGATAGGAAGGACCTCGTGAGGATGGTTGAACTGCACGGGTGAGCCTGCAAGCTGCCGCAGGGAGACCTCGAGCGGCTGCTGGAGGGCGTGAAGCTGCCGGAGGACGAGCGGGTCGAGGTGGGCGTGGGCGACGACGCCTCGATCGTGCGCGTAGACGGCGGCTACCTCGTCCAGTCCCTGGACTTCTTCACCCCCATCCATCCGGATCCGTACGTCCAGGGGCGCATCGCGGCCAACAACTCGCTGAACGACGTGTTCGCGATGGGCGCCACCGAGGTGCTCTCCGTGCTAGTGATCTCGGGGTTCCCGCGGGAGCTGCCGGAGGAGGACGCCCGGAGGATGCTGCAGGGGTTCGCCGACCAGTGCCGGGAGGTGAACGCGCCGGTGACCGGCGGTCACACGATCCTGAACCCGTGGCCGATCCTGGGCGGCAGCGTGACGGGGTGGGCGGAGCGGTACGTGACCGCGGACGGTGCCCGGCCGGGCGACCTGCTGTACCTGACCAAGCCGCTGGGCACGCAGCCGGCGATGGCGCTGTTGAGAATGCCAGAGGATACCCTGGACTCCATGTTCAGCCACCTGGACGTGGAGGGAATCGAGCGCGTGGCGGTGAGGGTGATGACGGAACCGCTCCAGGACGCGGCGGAGGCGGCGGTGGAGGCGGGGGCGACGGCGATGACGGACGTCACCGGGTTCGGGCTCAAAGGCCACGCGCGGGAGCTGGCCGAGCGGAGCGGGGTCAGGGTCGTCATCGAGCGGATACCCGTGATCCCGGGGACGCCGGAGGTCTCCAGGGCGTTGGGGTACGGGCTGGAGCGGGGCGAGTCGGCGGAGACCGCCGGCGGGCTGCTGGTCGCGGTGCCCGAGGGGCGGGCGGAGGAGCTGGAGGACGCGTTCGAGGAGCGGGACGTGTGGTACCGTCGCGTCGGACGGGTGGAGCGGGGCGAGGGAGTGGTCGTGGACGCCCGGCTCGAGGAGGTGGAGGACTACCCCCGATGACCCCGCCGGGGAACCCCGGACGGGGACCCGGCGGGGGATCGGGCCCGCGCACGCGGCGGGCTCACCCGTGGTACACCTGCCGCCCCCTCCTGTCGCCCCCCTCCTCCCTCAGGGCGCGCCTGACGTGCTCCTTCTCGATGGCGTCAGCCCCGTCCCGGAGGGCCTCCAGCAGCGCCCGCTTGAGCACCCGCTCCTTGATCTCCCGGTGCGACATGCCGGAGGTCCGGGCCGCGATGTAGGCCGGGTCCACCTTGAGGGGTAGCGGGAGTCGCTTCGCGTAGTACCGGACCAGCTCCTCTCGCTCCTCCCGGTCCGGCGGTCGGAACTCCAGCTCGTACTCGAACCGGTTCTTCAGGGCCGGGTCGAGCAGGTCTGGGTGGTTCGTGGCCGCGATGAACAGAACCCCCTCGGACCGCTCCTTCAACCGATCCAGATTCGTGAGCAGGGAGTTCACGCTCTCCACCACGTCACCGCGCAGCTCCTGGTACCGGCGGTCCAGCCCCAGCGCGTCGATCTCGTCCACGAAGAGCACGCACGGGGCGGACTCCCGCGCCCGCTTGAACGCCCGCCTGATGCGCTCGCTCGCCTCCCCCACGTACTTACCCAGTAGCTCGGCCGCGTTGATCCGAAGCAGCGGCACCTTCGCCTCGCCCGCCACGGCCTTAGCCGTCCGGGTCTTGCCCGTGCCGGTGGGCCCGTGGAAGAGGACCGTCCGGGGCGCCCACTCCGACAGCTCCTCCGGGTTCCTCAGGTACTCCACCAGCAACCGGCACGCGCGCTTGACCTCCGCGTGCCCCACCACGTCGTCCAGGGTGAGCCGGGGCACCTCCATGCGATCCTCCTCGGACCGCAGCCGCAGCACGAACTTGGTGCTGGCGGTGACCCGACCCGCCCCGGACGGCACGACCCGCACGACCTTGAACGCGTAACTGTGCACGACGCCCGTGTCGAAGAGGATCATCCCCTCTTTCACGATCTCCCCCAGCCACTGCTCCCGGGCGTACGCGTTGAACGCCTCGTACGAGTCCACCACCACCTCCTTGCCCATCCCGGGCTCCCGGATCGGGTAGCCCAACGGTTTTAACTCCACGAGCTTCGCGTCCGGCACCGGGTTCCGGGGCCCGGAGAGGCTCAGACCGCCCGACCCCTCCTCCCGCAGCTCGTCCGGATCCCGGCGGTAGTACCCGCTCACCGGGGGCGACCCCCATGTCCACGTTCCGCGCGTTCATCTCGATCGACATCGAGAAGGACGAGGTGATCGACCGGATTCAGGAGCTACAGGACCGACTCAAGGCCTCCGGCGCCGACCTCAAGCTCGTCGAGCCGGAGAACGTGCACCTGACCCTCAAGTTCCTGGGCGACATCCCGGAGTCCCGCGTGCCCGAGGTCGTCGAGGCGATGGAGCGGGCCGCCGACACCGTGGAACCCTTCACGCTCCGGCTTAAGGGCCTCGGGGTCTTCCCCAACATCCGCCACATCCGGGTCGTGTGGGTCGGCGTCGACGAGGGCGCCGACGAGACCAAGGCCATGGCCGCCGTCCTCGAGGAAGAGCTCGGCCGCCGCGGCTTCCGGCGCGAGCGCCGCGACTTCGTCCCCCACGTGACCATCGCCCGCGTCCGCAGCGGCCGGAACAAGGCCCAACTGGTCGAGGCGATCCGAGAGCTATCCAGCATCGAGGTGGGCGACGTGGAGGTCACCGCCATCCGCCTCAAGAAGAGCATCCTACGCCCCGAGGGCCCCGAGTACCACACCGTCGAGGAGGTGAAGCTTTGACGGACCTCGAGGCCGTCCTCCGCGAGGCCCGAGAGCGCTACACCCCGGACGAGAGCGAGCGCCGACTGGTCGAGGGCTTCGCCGAGCGGGTCCGGAACCTCGTCGCGGAGCGACTCAGGGAGGAGTGCCCGGACGCCCGGGCCGAGCTGATCGGATCCGTCGCCCGCGACACCTGGCTCCCCGGCGCCTCCGACGTCGACGTCTTCTGCGTGTTCCCGAAGGACCTCGACCTGGACGACATCGTGGAGACCACCCTGAGGATCGGCGAGGAGGTGCTCCGAGAGCTCGGCGGCGAGCCGCGGCGCGAGTACGCCCACCACCCGTACGTCAGCGGCGAGGTGGAGCACGAGGGGCGCACGTTCGAGGTCGACATCGTCCCCTGCTACGACACCGAGCCCGGGGAGATCCTCAC
Organism: Methanopyrus sp.; assembly: GCF_053997775.1. NCBI lineage: Archaea > Methanobacteriati > Methanobacteriota > Methanopyri > Methanopyrales > Methanopyraceae > Methanopyrus > Methanopyrus sp. The sequence continues at coordinate 4,963 of NZ_JBMXXF010000058.1, read as the reverse complement.
CCCCGTCGACCGCACCCCGCACCACAACCGCTACGTCCGGGAGCACCTCGAGGACCCCGCCGAGGCCCGCCTCCTCAAGGCCTTCACCCGGGGCATCGGCGCCTACGGGGCGGAGGTCCGCGTCAAGGGGTTCTCCGGCTACCTCTGCGAGCTACTCGTCATCCACTACGGGTCCTTCGCGCGCGTCCTCCGCGCCGCCGAGCGCGACTGGCGCCCCGGGTACGTGGTGGACCCGGCCGGCTTCGTCGGCGAGGAGTACCGGGACTACGACGAGGTGAGGGAACGGTTCGAGGACCAGAACCCCGCCCTCATCGTCCTCGACCCCGTCGACCCAGAGCGGAACGTCGCGGCCGCCCTCTCCCGACGACAGCTCTCCCGGTTCATCCTCGCCGCCAAGGCCTTCCTGAGGGAACCCTCCCTCCGCTACTTCGAGGGGGTGGAACCCCCCGAGCCCGACCAAGGAGAGGTCGAGCGCTGGCTCCGGGAGTACCCGGCCCACGTGATCGGGCTCGAGGTCCGGCTACCGGACGAGGTGGAGGACATCTACTGGCCGCAGCTCGAGAAGACCGCCCGGAGCCTGCGCAACGTCCTCGAGAACGAGGGATTCAAGGTGCGAAGGTGGCTCGTCGCCCGAGACTCCCGGGAGGAGCTCGGGTACATCCTGCTGGAGTTCGAGCACGAAGGGCTCCCGGAGCGCGAGTGGCGCTCGGGCCCGCCCGCCTGGGCCCGGGAGGACCGCGTTACCGGGTTCCTAAGCTCCCACGAGCGGTTCTGGGTCGAGGAGGACGGGCGCCTGGCCACCGCCGCGGAGCGGAAGTTCGTCCGCCCCGAGGACCTGCTGAGGCGCCTCGAGGACGCGGACGAGCACACCCTGATCTCCCACGGGTTCGGCAAGGATCTCGCCCGGGCCTCCGAGGGGAAGGTCCGACTCCTCAAGGGAACGGAGCTCGCCCGGGCACTGACCTCGGATCCGGAGCTTCGCAGGGCGGTCGGCGAGTTCATCCACGGGGACCCACTGCTCGAGCTCGCGTCGGAGGCGCTGGCCGACCGCCGTTAGCAAGCGTAAGGTTAATTTAAAACGAGCCGTCCCTGTTACCATGCGAAAAGACCGGGTGCGCCCGAACTAGACAACCATTTTACCTTTACGCGTTTCCGAATCCCAGCCCACACGGGGGTGCCGCGCTTGGCCCGAGTGGCCGTGCTAGGGTTCGGTAACCAGCGCCTGTACGAGCGGATCGGGGCGGCCGAGAAGCTGGGGGGCGAGCCCCCGTTCGGTGGCGCCGCCATGGCCATGGACTTCGCCGAGGCCGGCCACGACGTGGTGCTGTCCGACCCCCACCTGGACGAGCAGGACCCGGAGCACGTGGATCGGGTCGCGGACGCCGGCGTTGAGCTCACGGACGACGACGCTCAGGCCGTGTCCGACGCGGACGTGGTGATCCTCTTCACGCCCTTCGGCGTCACCCGGAGTATCGTGATGGAAATCGCCCCCTCGCTGCCGGAGGGCACCGTCGTCTCCCCAACCTGCACCTCCTCCGTCTTCGAGATCCAGGAGGCCCTCTTCGAGGCCGGACGCAAGGTGCCGGACGAGGTCTCCGTGGCCCCCGCCCACCCGGCCGGGATCCCGGGGACGGAGGGACATCGCGCCTACCTCACCGCGTACCGCACGGGCAACGGCGTCGAGATGGCCGAGAAGGACCGGTACGAGCTCCTGAAATCGGTGCTCGAGTCGACCGGCAAGCGGGTGTACGAGCTGCCCACGGTCGAGCTCGTGCACATCGCGGGCGACCTGTCGGTCGTGCTGGTACGACGCGTCGTCGAGGCGCTGAAGGAGTTCCAGTCCGTGAAAAGCCTGGGCGCGCCCCAGGAGATGATCGACTGGCAGGCGATGACCGTCCTCAACACCCTGGCCGCGCTGATCGAGGAGGGTGGCATCGGTGGACTCCTCGCCACGCTGGACGAGGAGGTGATCGAGTACTCGTACTCGAACATGAAGCCGTGGGTGGAAGAGGCTCCGGGAGAGGTCCCGGAGGGCGAACCGGTGAAGAACTTCACCCCGCTACCCGGGCGCGCGGTGCAGGAGGCCGTTACGAAGCTGGTCGGGGAGCGCGGCTGGAGGACGGTGAGGATGAGGGCGTGGGTGGAGCTGTACCGGAAGCAGGGTAACTAGCGGCCCGCCCTACCCCTCCTCCAACCAGATCCCGGGCCTCAGCGGTCGCGCCGCCGCGCGCCGGTCCTCCGGACCGGGCGCCTCCTCGGCGTCCTCGTGCACCACGACCTCGGCCGCGCCCGTCGACCGCTCCAGCAGCCGCGCTCCGGCCTCCAGGAACTCCTTCAACGCCTCGCGCAGCCGCTCCACGTCCACGTCCTCCGGCAGATCCTCCTTCACGAGGTCCCGCACGACCCTCGCCACCTCGTCGCCCCTCTCCCTCAACCTCTCGTCCCTCATCAGCTCCGACATGATCTCACCGAACTCCTTACCCTCCTGCACCATCCTCAGCGCCTCCCACTGCCACCCCGGCGCCAGGTACACGTGCAGCGTGTACCCGGACTCCGCACCGATCACCCGCTCCACGTCCCTCACGTCCTCCACGAGTTCTTCCAGCACCTCCCGCGCCACGCTAAGCTCCGGCTCCCGCGGGTACTCCTCCGGATCCGGCCACCCCTCCTCCAGCAGGAACGAATCGTTGCCGAGCACCTCCCGCCACAGGTAGTCCGTCGTGAACGGGATCACCGGGTGCAGCAGCCGGAGCCAGTCCTCCACGATCTCGCCCACGATCCGCGCGTGACCCTTCATCCGCTCGTAATCCCGAACCAGCTTCAGGACCCCGTAGAACGCCTCGTTGTACGCCCGCCGCACCTGGAACCGCTCCAGCGCCTCCGTCGCCTCCTCGATCACCCGACCGAACTCGCTCAGGAACCACCGATCAACGGCGTCCTTCACCTCAACCGACTCCCCCGCGTGGTCCCTCACCAGCGTCTCGAACCGCTCCAGCCGCCGCTTCACGCCCCGAACGTACTCATCCCGCCAGTCAAAGTCCTGCCACGGCTCCGCCGACGTCGCCAGGAACAACCGCACCACGTCCGGCCCGTACTCCTCCAGCGCCTCCGAGAGCAGGACCACGTTCCCCTTCGACGAGCTCATCTTCTCGCCCTCGAGCAGGCCCATGCCGAACACGACGATCCCCTTCGGCCACTTGTCCTCCGGGAACAGCGCCGCGTGATGGAAGATGAAGAACGTCAGGTGGTTCGTTACCAGGTCCTTCGCCGACAGCCGCCAGTCCAGCGGGTACCAGTACTCGAACTCCCGACGCATCTCCTCCAGCTCCTCGACGTCCAATCCCGACCCCTCCGCGACCTCCTCCGGGTCCCCCTCACCCAGGAACACGTAATCGAAGACCTCGGGCGGGAGCTCGCCCTTACCCTTCAACCGGTGCGCGATCGTGTAGAACGCCATGTAAATCGTCGAGTCGCTCAACGGCTCCACGATCCACTCCTCGTCCCACGGCAGCGGCGTCCCGAGCCCCACCCGACGCGCGCACGCCCAGTCCTCCAACCACTCGATCGTGTCCTCGAAGTTCGACCGCACCTCCTCCGGCACGATCTCCATCCGCTCCAACAGCTCCCGCGCCCGCTCCTTCCACCCCGGGTCCGAGTACCGCAGGAACCACTGATCCTTCAGGATCTTGACCACACACTCCGTCCCGCACCGGCAGATCACCGGCTTCTCCGAGAAGTCGTACATGACGTCCGCGTCCCCCGACTCGATCAGGCGCGACTTGATCTCCTCCCGCGCCTCCCGCACCGGCACCCCCTCGAACTCGTCGACCACCATCACACCCTTGTGCAGCTCCGCCCGGTACACCTCCTGCGTCGCCTTCTCCAGCTCCGGGTCCGTCTGCGACTCGATCCCGTGCTCCTCCAGCGCGTCGTAGGCCGGGAACCTCCCGTACCCCTCCACCTCGATCACCTGCACCGGCTCGAGCCCCTCGACGACCGACGGGTCCACCCCGAACTCCTCCAGCACCGACGGATCCTCCCTCAAATCCTCCAACGCGGCCGCGTCCGCCGGCGCGTGGGCCGGAACCGAGTACACCACCCCCGTCCCGAACTTCGGGTCCACGAACTCCGCCGGCAGGACCGGCACCTCCTCGCCCGTGAGCGGGTTCCTCACCCGCTTACCGACCAGCTCCTCGCCCGAGATCGTGTCAACCTTCTCAACCCCGTCCCGCTGATGCCGCAGGTTCCGATAGGCCTCCTCCGAAACCACCCACCGCTCCCCATCCACCTCCACGACCGCGTACTCCACGTCCGGCCGCACCCACACGTTCGTCACTCCGTACAGCGTCTCCGGCCGGAACGTTGCCGCCACGAGGATCAGGTCGCCATCCACGAGCGGGAACTTCACGAGCGTCAACTCCTCGATCGTCGCGTCCTCACCCTCCAACAGGTCGTGATCGCCCACCGGATTCTCGCACCGAGGGCAGTACCGAACCGGGTGCTCACCCCGCGTCACCAGCCCCTCCTCACGCAGCCTCAGGTACTGCCACCGAATGAACGACCGGTACTCCGGATCCACCGTCGTGAACTTCCGCCGCCAGTCGATCGCGTAACCCATCCGCCGCATGTTCTCCTCGTACTCGCGCGCGAAGTACTCCACGATCGCCTCCGGATCCGTGAACCGCTCCAGCTCCTCCTCCGGCACCCCGTACACGTCCCGGTACAGCCGGATCGTGTCCTCGTCACCCTCCCTGATCCGCTCCGCGATCCCCACCACCGGCGTGCCCGTCACGTGGAACGCCATCGGGAACAGGACGTTGTACCCCTGCATCCGCTTGAACCGCGCGTAAATGTCCGGCACCAGGTACGTCCTCGCGTGCCCCACGTGCATCGAACCGGACGGGTACGGGTACGCGACCGTGATGTAGACCGGCTCCCGATCGTCCGGATCCGCCTCGAACAG
>NZ_JBMXXF010000057.1:0-92523 GCF_053997775.1 Methanopyrus sp. | reverse complement strand
GGGCCTTGGGAGGCGTGACAGCGCGGCGCCGGTGATCCATCTTCCCTCGAGGAGGAGGCGGCCGGTGCGGTGGTCTTCGTGGCGGATGGTGAGTCCGAGGAGGACGGCGCGTCTGGCGGTGCGCTCGAGCTCCTCGGGCGTTAGGCGCTCGTAGGCGAGGAGGGCGCGCAGGGTGAGCGCGTTTCGGGGTGGGGGCCAGCGATGGGTGGTGGTCACTCGGTAGCGGGCCTTTGGGTAGGAGAGTTCGAGGACGCGCAGCCCGTGGTCCGGGGGTGGGTACCAGCGTCCGTCGTCGCCGTGCATCCAGCCGGTGGGGGTCCAGAGGCCGGTCACTTCGCGCGTTCCGTGGTCGTAGCGGAGGGTGGCTCGGAGGTGGGGTAGGCGGTCGTGGTCGGTGACGCGGAGGGCTTCCTGGTTCAGGCTTTCGGGTGTGTGGAGGAAGGGTTGGAGTAGGGTGGCGCGGGCGTGCCAGTACGTGCGTTCGAGGGTAGGGGTGGGGTGGAGTTGGTACAGTTCGGTGGGGTTGAGGAGGAGGGTGGTCCAGGTGATGGCGAGGGCGAGGGGTGGGAGGAGGGTGTCCCAGTGGTTGGAGGGGATGCGGGCGAGGGAGAGGCGGATGGAGCGCCATTCGCCGTTTTTTCGGTGCCAGGCGATGGGGACGCCCATGGTGGTGAGGGCGTCTTCGAGGCAGTGGAGGAGGGCGCCGAGGGGGAGGAGGGCGGCGTGGGGGTGGCCGGTCGTCCAGAGGGTGTGGGCGAGGGCGGCCCAGGGCCAGGGGCAGTGGAGGGGGCCGCGGTGTCGGAGTCGTTGGGTTAGGGCGTGGCGGAGGTTTCGGCGGGTGAGGAGTTCGAGTGGGTGGAGGAGGGAGGCGGCGAGGGAGTGGGGGTGGTCGAGGTCGGGGAGGATGGTGGCGAGGGCGGTGATGGTGGCGTGGTGGAGGCCGAGGGTGGGGGCGGTGAGGAGGTAGGTGAGGAGGATGTGGGTTCTGGCTCGCATGCGTTCACCCCAGTTTGGAGGCGGCGAGGCCGGCGAGTCCGAGGGTGGTGAGGACCCAGAAGTCGGCGGTGTTGTCGGTGGTCGCGCGGAGGATCATGAGGGCGATGCCGGCGGTGGCGAGGGCGCGGAGGAGGGTTTGGGGGTCGCGGACGAGGGTGACGGTGTCTCCGTGGTCGAAGACGGCGTCCACGTGGGCGCCGGGGATCTCGGCGAGCTCGCGGGTTAGGTCGCGGTGGTCGGTGGGGAGGTGTCCACGGTTGAGGATGAGGACGGGGACGTGTTCGGCGAGTCGTTGGAGGGCGCGGAGGGCGTGTTGGTTGAGTTGGAAGGCGTCGGAGGCTTGGAGGACGAGGGGTGCGTTGACGGTTTCCAGGTAGCGGTCCACGAGGTCGCGGTAGGTGGCGCGGCTGGAGCGTCCCAGCGCGTCGCGGAGGGCGTCGCTGAGGAGGTCGTGCTCGGGGAGTCCCTCGATGCGGGCGCTGGCGGTGTAGAGGCCCGGTTCGAGGCGGTTGAGGAGTTCGCGCAGTTCGGGCGGTATTCGGTCGTGCACGGGGCCCGGCCGGGTGGGCCGGTCCCCGCGGGTTTTCGGGGCTCGGGTTCGGGCGCGGGGCGTTCCCTTCGTTCGGGTTGGAAACGCCCTCGTCGCGTGGGGAAGCGGTGGGGTTACGGCGCGAGGCGGCGCCATTCGGGGCCGGTCACGACCTCGATCCCGTCGTCGGTCTTCAGGTAGGCGGCGCACCCGCACCGGAGGTCGTGGTCCTCTTGGACGCGGCGTTCGATCAGCTCGCAGGTGCGTTGGAGGACGTCGCGGCGGGTGTCCGGGTCGAGGGTGCGGAGGAACTTGGCGACCATGGTGCCGGGGCCGCGTTGGGCGAGGCGTTGGGCGTCCTTGAGGTGGCCGGTCTCCAGGAGGCGGGCGAGGAGGGACTCGTACCGGGCGTCGGCGACGCGGGCGTGGGTGTTGTACACGCCGGCGGCGAGCTTGAGGAGCTTGCCGGGCATGCCGAGGATGAGGACGCGGTCGAAGCGGCGGGTGCCGTCGTCGGTGGGGACGCCCTCCTTGAGGAGGGGGAGGGCGAGGTCGTAGCGGCCCTGGCAGTTGACCACGTCGGTCTCGGGGAGGCCGAGCTCCTCGGTGGCGACGCGGAGGGTGCGGTAGCCGGTGACGAGGCAGGGAACGTTCTCGACGTAGCGGAGGTCGTGGCGGATGGTGCCCTCGATCGCCTCCTCCGAGTTGGGGTCGACAAGGCCCTTGGTCCCCAGGATCGAGATCCCGCCGGTGATCCCGTGCCGGTGGGCCAGCGTCCGCTCGGCCAGCCTCTCGCCGTCCACCACGCTGATCGTAACGCGGAGTCCCGTCCCGTACCGCTCGACCAGGTAGGCCAGGTTCTCCCGGATCTGCGCCCTCGCCGCCTCGGAGATCGCCGGCCTCCCGTCCGGGAGCCGCCCGACGCCCGGGCCCGCCCGGATCTCGACGCGCGGTTCCTCGAGGGGTTCCACGCGGGCGCGGATGCGGGCGCCGGCGGTCGCGTCCACGCGGTCGTCGTTCCCGGGCTTGCGGACCTCGGCGGTGGGCGGGTCCTCCTCGATCAGGCGCGCTCGGACGCCGATGATCGCGCCGATGGGGAGGCGGACGCGGACGGTGGATACCGCGCGCCCCTCGAGGAGGCGGATGGCGGCGGCCTTGGCGGCGGCGGTCGCGCAGGTGCCGGTGGTGGGACCGCGGCGGAGGACGCGGGCTCCCTCGGTGGTCACGAGGCCGGTGCGGATGAGGTAGCGGGCGGTGGGGAGGTCGACGCCCAGCTCCCGGCGGACGAGGTGGGGGTCGATGGGGATGCGGCGGATGGGGTCGCGCTCCACGCCGGCGTCACCTCCGTCGACGGATCGGCACGATCGGGATCAGCGGGGCCGGATGCGGCTCGGTGCCCGCGCTGGGTGGGCGGGGCGGGACCGCGCGCTCGCCCCGCTGTAGCGGGGCCGGGAAGGGTGGGACCTCGAGCACGAGGAGCACGGGCACGTACGGGAGCGAGAGCCGGGGTGGCTGGCCCGCGGGTTGGGCACCCACGACCACCCCGTCCTCACCGACCCGGAGGTAGAGGGAGACCCCCTCGATGTCGGCGAGCACCTCGCTGGACCCCCGGTCCGGGTTGAGGATGATCCAGCGCCAGCGGCTCGCCTCCGGGTCGTACACGGCCGCGAACAGGACGCTCACGCGGTCGGTGCGCACCTTGTAGAAGGGGTTGATCGCCACCGGGATGGGCCAGGCGAGGCAGTGGAGTCCCTGGGGGCTTCGGTGCGTGGGTAGGTAGGCGGTGAGCTCGAGGGTGCCCAGGGGCTCGCCGTGCCGCCCGTGCCCCTCGACGGGGAGGAGGAAGGTCAGCTGTCGCCAGCGGATCGGTTGGTGGTTCGGGAACAGGGCGTCGAGCGCGTCCAGGTACGGGGTGGAGCCGGAGTGGAGGACCGCGAACGTCCTCGCGAGTTGGTCGACGGTGCCCGGCCAGGTCACGGTCTGGACGGTCGTGGGCTGGACCTCGGTGGGCGCGCCGTTCGTTGGGGTCCATCGGGCGCTCAGGAGCTCGGCGTCCTCGGGGAGTAGGACGTGGACAGTGGCCTGCGTGCGGCCCTGGAGGCCGTACCCTTCCAACTCGACCGTGAGGTGGGCCTGGACGGTGTTCGGGTCGAGGGCTCGGAGCTCGGTGCGTTCGGTGAGGTGCACGGTGGTGACGGGGGTCCACGCGTCGGCGTGTGCGATCCCGGGCGCGGTGAGGAGCAGGAGCGCGCCCAGGATCGCGTTCCGCATCCGGCCATCCCCCGTCGTCGGGTCGTCCTAAAACTTAAGCCCGCTCATTTTCCGACTGCTTACTGCTTAAACCGGACTCGGTCCATCAACCCTTGGGGGTCCCGGAACGGTGTCGTACGTGACTTGCGGTGTGGGCGTGTCGGAGTCCGGGGACCCGGAGGAGGCGCTGGAGGAGGCGATGGAGTGGGGCTTGGAGTCGATCGACGCGGTGTTCTGCGTGTTCTCGCCGACGGCGAACGATCCGGACGAGGTGCGGCGGGAGCTCAAGCGGGCGATCCGGGCGCGGGTGCCCCTGGGGAAGCGGTTCTTGATGTTCGGGGTCTCGTCCTCGGGGGAGATCTCCGCGGAGGGGTACCACGAGGGCTCGGTGGTCGTGATGGCGATGGAGCTGACCCGGCACGTGGCGCTGGGTCTGTCGATCCGGGAGGGTCTCTCGGAGGAGCCGGAGCGGGTGGGTCGGAGCGGGCTCACGGAGGCGGTGCGGAGCGTGGAGGCGAACCCGCTGGTCGCGCTCTCGGGACTGGTGCGGGCGCAGGATCACATGGACCTGGCCCGGGCGGCGCCGGCGCACGTGATCCTGATGCCGGACGGGCTGTGCTGCCTGGAGAATCAGGAGGCGACGGCCGCCATGCTGCGCGGGGTGATGCAGGAGCTGGGCGGCCCGCTCCCGGTCATCCTCGGCGGGCTGACGGGTGACGACATGCGGCTCGAGCGGTGCTACGCGTTCGACGCCAGACGGGTGTACTCGGACGCGCTGGTCACGTGGGTGTGGTTCACGTCGGTGAAGTGCGGGCACGCGATCCACCACGGGTTCGAGCCCACGGGGCACCAGTTCCGGGTGACGAAGGTGGAGGGGACGCGGATCCTGGAGCTGGACGGGGAGCCGGCCCTGGAGGTTTACGCGGACGCGCTGGGGATGGAGCCGGAGGAGGTGACCACGGAGACCCTGTTCACCTACCCGTTCGGGATCCAGCTGCCCACGCCGCACGGGGAGTACGTGCTGCGGACGAGCGTGGAGGCGGACCCGGCGGAGGGGTCGATCACCGCGCTGAACAAGATCCCGGAGGGGGTGACCCTGGAGATCATGGAGCCGGGCGACCTGGAGGCCTCGTTCCGCGAGGCCGCCAAGAACGCGATCCAGGCGGCGGGTAACCCCGAGGAGGTTGCGGGCGTGATCGTGTTCAACTGCGTGGCCCGGCACGAGATCGTGAGCACGGATAGGGCCGTCAAGCTCCTGCGGAGCGAGATCGGCGAGGACGTGCCCATCATCGGGTTCAACTGCTACGGGGAGATCGGGAACACGGAGAGCGGTACGCTGGCCCACCTGAACCAGACCGTCTCGGTCTTCGTCATCGGCAACGAGCTGCTGGGCCGGTAGCTAGAGCAGCTCGTCCACCCGCTCCAGCACCATTCCCAGGAACTCTACGTCGTTGAGCAGCCCCTCCGGCGGGTCTACCACCTTCCGCATTCGAATCGGCACCACGTCCATGCGGTAGGCCGTACCCTCCCACTCGATGCCCGCGATCGCCGTGGGCACGTACACGTCCGCGAGCTCGGCCGTCGGCGTCCACTCGGGATCCACGCACACGACGGGGATCTCCGCGAGCCGCCGCACGGCCCGCTGCGGGAAGTGCGCGCCCGGGTCGCTTGCGATGATGAACGCCGCGTCCACCTCGCCCCGCGCCAGTACGTCCACCGCGGAGAACTCTCCAGGGTTGTACCGGGGGTAGCCCCGGCTGAAGTCCACCGCGAATGGGTAGCCCGTGGTCCAGGTGAGCACCTCGTTGAACCCTGTCACGTTGTAGTGCCCGCGCATCATCACCAGCGTCCACTTCGAGTGCTCGTTCAGGTCCCGGACCAGGCAGATCGCGTTGTCGACGTTCCGGTGGCGGCCCAGCGACATGGTGAGCCCCATGCCCCAGAAGAGCGTGCCGAAGCTCGCCTCCTTGAGCAGGTCCGCGACCTCGTAGATCTTCTCTACCGGGACGCCGGCGACCTCCTCCCGCTCGATCTCGACCCCGTGCACCGCCGCGCGGAGCGCGCTGATCAGCTCGTAGTCCTCGTGCGGCCGCACCTGGATGTACACGTCCGCTAGCCGGGCGGTCGCGGTCTTCCGCGGGTCCACGACGATGATCGTGCGGTCCTGGCGGCCCTTAGGCCGGAAGTACCCGCGCGCGAACGTGGTGTACCGGCTCATGTGCCGCGGGTGAGCGTGCATCGGGTTGCTGCCCCAGTAGACGATCACGTCCGCTCGGTTCTTCACCTCGCCCAGCGTGCAGCTGGGCACGCCCACGTCCTGGAGCGCGAGCGTGGACGGCCCATGGCACACGGAGGCCGTGTTATCGATCACCGCACCCACCTTCTCCGCGAGCTCGATGCCGACCTCGTGAGCCTCGCACAAGGTCGAGGACCACCCGTACATGAGCGGCCACTTCGCCTCCACCAGGATCCGGGCGGTCTCCTCCGCGGCGTCCTCGTAGTCGACCTTCCTCCACTCACCGTTCTCCCGGATCATCGGCTCCGTCGGCCGGTCCTCCTCCTGCGCGGTGAGGAACTTCGCCGCACCGATCCTGCACGCGTGCCGCACCTCCACGATCTCACCGTCCTCCACAACCACTTCCAAGTCGTCACACAGCGTACCACAGAACGGACACACCACGTTCTTCACCACTTTCCTAACCATTGACCGCCCTCACCTGACCCCGCGCAGCGGCCTCTTTTACGTTGCTAATTTTCGAACTCAATGCTCATGAGGCGGCGTGAGCGGCAACGATCCCTCCAATTTTCATAGGGTAATCAAATCTCAAGCGCGCGCTTTCATCAAGTGTTTCGATGGCGTTTTGATTCCGGAAGTAGTACGGTCTATAAACCCGGCCCCGAGCGGGCCGCGGGGGTGATAGGGGTGCGGATCCCGCCGCTCGTGACCGGATTCGTGGCGGGCGTCTCCGCGGCGGTACTCCAGGCGATCTTCAAGGTGTGCCCGCCGCCGGCGTACGGGATCTGCATCGCGTGCCACACGCGGGACCTGGTGAACTGGATCGTAAACCACGTCGCGGGCACGCAGCTCGGGATGGCGCCCGTATCGAAGCCGTTCCCGGTCTTGACTGTCGTCGGAATCTTCCTCGGCGCGCTGATCGCGGCCCTCGCCCACGGCGAGTTCCGGGTGCGCCGTACGCACCACCCGGTGGTCGGGTTCGTCTTGGGCTTCCTGGTCATCAACTTCGCACTCTTCATGGGCGGGTGTCCGATCCGGACGAGCCTGCGGACGATGTACGGTGACCCGGTGGCGCTCATCGGCCTCCTTTCGATCGGGCTCGGCGTCATCCTGGGCGTGGAGCTCTACCTGAAGCGCCGTGGTTAGGGGGTGCGAGGAATGGCAGAATACCTGCACGCGGTCGGCTCGCTGGCGCTCGGTATCGTGATCGGGTACCTGGGCCAGCGCTCGGCGATGTGCTTCATCGGCGGCATGCGCGACCTGTACCTATTCAGGGACACGTGGCTGTTCAAGGGACTCCTCGGGTTCCTGATCGGGGCCGTGCTGGGGCTCGCCGCGTTCGCCGCGACAGGCTCCATCCAGAGCTTCCCGTGGTTCGCCGCGAAGGGAGCGACGGCGATCCCTGGCGACGTGCTCGGCAAGAAGCCTGGATTCGCGGCGCACGCGGCGGTCTCGGTGATCGGCGGGATCGGCGTCGGCTTCTTCTCGGTCGTGGCGGGCGGGTGCCCGTTCAGGAACTACGTGATGGCGGCGGAGGGCAACGTTACGTCGATGGCCTACCTGCTCGGGATGTTCGCAGGCGCGGTCTTCTACCACGCGTGCATCGTGCCGCTCTTCGGCCCGCCGAAGTAGGGGGTCCCAGGCATCTTCTCCCGCCTCCGCTCATTTCTCTCCAGGCTGACCAAGGGGAGAGAGTCAAAGGGGAGGGAGCGGGCCCGCAGTCCCGGCCGCGGCCTGATCCTGTTCGAGGACGCCCGGGACGCGATGCGGGCGGAGTCGGTGCTCAAGGAGCGCGGGTTCGAGGTCAAGACGGTGGCTCCTCCGCCGGAGGTCCGTGAGGGCTGCGACCTGGCCATCGAGTTCGACCTCGTGGACGAGACCGGCGTGCGGCGGGCGCTGGAGGAGGCCGGGATCGAGCCGCTGAAGGTGGTTCCGCTGGAGGACCCGTCGCTGCGGCCGCTGGAGTTCACCCGGGTGAAGGAGGTCGACGGGTACCTGATGGTCCGGTGCGGGAACGTGAAGGTGACCGTGGACCGGGACGGGACGATCGTGAACGTGTCCGGGGGCGGGTGCCCGGACGTCCCCTACCTCGCCCGGGAGTTGATCGGTGAGAACGTGCTGGAGCTGGAGGAGGACCGCATGCCGGCCCGGCTGGGATGGACGCTGTGCGCGTACACGCTGGACAAGGCGGTCCGGAGGGCCCGCCGGGCGCTGGAGGAGGGCGGGTAGATGCTCATCGCGGGCACCGTGCCGGTCGAGGGGCTAGAGGCGACGGAGGGCCGCGCGGAGGTGCGCGGACGCCGGCTGATCGTCGCCGGGAAGGAGATCCCCGTGAGCATGGGCACCGCGGCGGCCGTTGCGGCGTCGGTGAAGGCGGCGGAGGTGCTTGAGGTGGACCCGCCCCGGTTCCTGACGGCCGGGGACCTCGGGGACGGGTCAGGCAGCCTGGAGCTCTGCCGGCGGCTGCGGGAGGTGGACGAGGAGGTCCTGTTGCTGCACTACATCAAGCCGAAGATCGAGGAGATCCGACGCATCGACGTGCCGGAGCGAGCGGTCGCGGACGCGGGAGGAATGTACGGGGCCAAGGCGGCGGGGGTGAGCGACCGGTTCCACCTGTTCCTCCCGGACTCGGGCGAGCTGGCGTTCCTAGCGGACAAGGAGGCGCACCACCCGGCCTACGTCCGGGGCTTCCTGGCAGAGGTGGACGAGGAAGAGGCGCCGGAGCTGGCCCGGCGGGCGTACGAGGCGGGCACGGTGCCCCGGTACCTGGTAGTGGAGGGGCGGCTGGACTACGTGGTCGAGGAGGGGGAGGTGGTGGAGGTCGTCGAGGAGCCGCTGATTCCGGCGATGGAGTGCGTGGGCGGCACCGGCGACACGCTGACCGGGATGGTCACGGCGCTGCTCGCGGCCGGGCTGGACACGGTGGACGCGTGCACGATCGCCTGCCGGGCGAACCGGAGGCTGGGCGAGGCGGTCGGCGTCACCCCCGCCACCCGGGTGTCGGAGCTGATTCAAGCGATCCCGGAGGTCCTGAAGGAGGAGTTGAGGCGGGGCTAGGCCGGGTCCCTGAACGCGCCCTCGACCTGGCGGTACAGCTGGTCGGTCTTGAAGTGGTTCTGCTCCATCGCGCCGGTGGGGCACGCGGCGGCGCAGGTGCCGCAGCCCTTGCAGAGGGCCGGCGTGACCCTTGCCACGCGCCGTCCGTCCTCGCGCTCGACCAGCTCGATGGCGCCGTACGGGCAGAGCTCCACGCACGTGCCGCAGCCGCCGCACCGCTCCTCGTCAACCTCCGACACGATCGGCTCGACGGTGACCTTGCCGGCCGCGAGCGCCGTGGCGGCGCGAGCCGCGGCCGCCGACCCCTGGGCCACGGAGGTGGGGATGTCCCTCGGGCCCTGGCAGGCGCCGGCGAGGTAGATGCCGTCGATGGCCGTGTCCACGGGCCGCAGCTTCGGGTGCGCCTCCATGAAGAAGCCGTCCGGTGAGCGGGAGATGCTCAGGATTTCCTGGATCTCGTCCGCGGAGTCGCGCGGCACCATGCCGACGGAGAGGACCACGAGGTCGTACTCGCGCTCGACCACCTCGCCCAGGAGCGTGTCCTCGGCCCGCACGATGAGGTTCTTGGTTGCTGGATCCTCGATGACCTCAGCCGGTCGGCCGCGGATGAAGCGGATTCCGTACTGCTTCTGCGAGCGCTCGTAGTACTCCTCGTAGCCCTTGCCGAACGCCCGCACGTCCATGTAGTAAATGTCGATCTGCACGTCCGGGTACTTCTCCTTGAGCAACTGGGCCAGCTTCATCGCGTACATGCAGCACACGTTGGAGCAGTACGGGTTCGTCCGATTCGGATCCCGGGAGCCGACGCACTGGATGAACGCGATCCGCTTGGGCTTCTTGCCGTCGCTCGGGCGGACGACCTTGCCGCCGGTGGGGCCGGACGCGTTGATTAACCGCTCGAGCTCGAGGGAGGTGATCACGTTGTCGTACCGGCCGTACCCGTACTCCTCCCGCTCGGTCGGGTCGCACGTGTCGTAGCCGATCGCGCAGATGATGGCGCCGACTTCCTCCTCGATGATCTCCGGCTCCTGGTCGAAGTCGATGGCGCCGGCCTCGCAGACCTCCGCGCAGAGGCCGCACCGGATGCAGTGCTCCTCGTCGATCGTGAACACCGACGGGACCGCCTGCGGGAAGGGCTTGTAGATGGCCTTCCGCGTTCCGAGGCCCTCGTCGAACTCGTTGGGCACCTCAATCGGGCAGACCTCCGCGCACGCGCCGCAGCCCGTGCACGCGTCCTCGTCCACGTACCGTGGCTTCTTCTTGATTTTCACCGTGAAATTGCCCACGTAGCCGCCCACCTCGACCACTTCGGCGTACGTGTACAGCCTGATGTTCGGGTGCTTGGACACGTCCACCATCTTCGGCGCCAGGATGCAGATGGAGCAGTCGTTGGTCGGGAACGTCTTGTCCAGCTGGGCCATCCGGCCGCCGATCGACGGCTCCTTCTCGACGAGGATAACCTCGAAGCCCATGTCCGCAAGGTCGAGCGCGGCCTGGATCCCAGCCACGCCGCCCCCGATAACCAGCGCCCGGTCCGTCACCTCCACCTCTATTTCCTCGAGCGGCTCCAGCTCCCGCGCCTTGGCCACCGCCATCCGGACCAGGTCCTTCGCCTTCTCCGTCGCCCGGGCCGGGTCGTCCATGTGCACCCAGGAGCAGTGCTCCCGGATGTTCGCCATCTCCAGGCAGTAGGGGTTCAGCCCCGCCTCCTCCACGCACCGGCGGAACGTCGGCTCGTGCAGCCGGGGCGAGCAGGCGGCGACGACCACCCGGTTCAGGTCGTACTTCTCGATGTCCCGCTGGATCAGTTCCTGCCCCGGGTCCGAGCAGACGTACTTGTAATCCCGCGCGACGACCACGTTCTCCAGCTGACTCGCGTACTCCGCCACCTCCTTAACGTCGACCACGCCCGCGATGTTCACTCCACAGTGGCACACGTACACGCCGATCCGGGGCTCCTCCCCCGACAAGCAGCCTACCCCCGAACGACCCTTACGACCTCGCCCGCGCGGCGAACCTCGAGCGTGAGCCGAGGCCGACCGCCCAGGGCGTGCGTGGCGCAGGAGAGGCAGGGATCGTAGGCCCGGATCACCATTTCCATATAGTTAAGAACCTCAGGAGTCGCGTCCTCGGGGCTCTCCAGGTACTCCTCCGCCACCCGACGCACGCCCAGGTCCATGGCCGGGTTGTTCTGCACCGTCGCCACGATCAGGTTCGCCTCCGTGATCCTCCCCTCCTCGTCCGTCCTGAAGTGGTGAATCAGCGTGCCGCGCGGCGCCTCGACGCATCCCACACCCTCAACCGTTGCCTCCAAGATTATAGCGAGGTACTACGACTTCGCGTTCAACTGGAGCACCAACTCGATCCTAGCGGCCACGTCGAACCTGTGGTTGACAGGGGGCTAAACGCCCATTGTCCTTTCTCCATCAGGCCTACCTAATGCCCCTCGCCCTCGCTTACATTTTCTTTGCATCACTAGTGTTGTGGCCCGTATCGATAGTGACAGTTGTTGTTAAGTGGAGGAAGGCACGGAAGATCGTGAACGAAGCCATGGAATCGGGCACGGTAGGTCCCTACGGTGGATTGGATAAGGAGACTGGGGTTAGGCTTTCCTCTACGAAGGTGGTGTGGTATTACGGTATTTTCGACTTCCCGCCGATAAGTTTACCCATCGTAGCACTACTCTCTGCCGTCGCCCTGGGAAAGGGTTGGGAGAGCCCTACAGTGTGTCCTGGGGTACGGAACTTATCGACGAGCCTACTCACCTGGATATTCGTAAACTCCTGTCTCTTGGGTATTCTGGGTAAGCTAGCGTGGTACCTTAGACTTAAGAGGCAAGGTGTTAATTTCATAGCCGAGTCCAAGCAGAGAGTAAACCGCAGCATTATTAAGAAGATCTGCAATATGTACAAGTATGTCAGCGTGTACTCAGCTTTTAACGTAACTCTTATGATGTGGTTTTATAATGTGTTTGTAGGGGGAATGATAGTGTCGCTGTTCACGCTGATATTTTATTTAACCAACACTGAAACGTTATTGACTCACAAGTATTACTACAACATCCTAACCGTGTCAATAAGCTTAGGAGTACTAACGAATTCGTTGCTGATAGGGATATGGTTCTCCAGGCGTAAGTACATTTGCTCACCGAGAATACAGTCGGGCTCCATCATCGTGTATTTGGTAACAGCTGTAGTAGCGATCTACGCATCAGTTGTATCATGTGATATGTTCGAGTACGTAATAACCGGGTAGCTTTCCTGAGGGTCGTACGCCGCCCTTCCGAACCCGCGTGCTTATAACTATTTGGCTAGACGTCAGGCGGTCTCTCCATCACGGGCGCATGCAGGCGGGGGTGCACGGTTTGTCGGACGGTCGCTCCTACGTTCGACCGTTGGGAAGGACCACGCTGTTCGTGGTCGCGTCCGGAGGGTACTACCAATTCTACTGGTTCTACCGCAACTGGAGGGACTTCAAGGAGTACCTGGACCGCGACGTTAACGTGGTGCTTAGGACGATCGGGCTTTTCGTACCGTTCGTCAACCTCTACCTGGTATGGAAGCAGTTCGCGGAGATCAACGAGTTACTCGAGGAAGCCGGACTCAACCCGTGCCCGATCAAGGTCCTGTACCCGGTGTGGTTCGGGTTCTTCTTCGCTGGCAACTTGGGGATTTTCCACGCCGAGACGCGGATGGACGCGCTCGGCGCAGTCGTGGCGTTGATGGTGTCCTGCGTACCGCTCCTGGTGTTGCAAAGGAGAATCAACGAATACTGGAGGGAAGTACAAGGGGATTTACCACCACGTGAAATCTCCAAGGGTGAGCTGGCGATGGTGTCGGTGTCATGCCTGCTGGTATGGGGAGGGTTACTGATGTGGGGGTGAATACTCGACTTGCGTCTCGGCTCAGGTGAGCCACGAGCGCAGGCGTGACCCGACCCGCGGAACGGGGCCGTGTACCCTGACGGGCCCGTCTGTTCCTCGGGGGTTGGGGGATCAAGGAAGCCCCTCTCGTCCTGATCTTAGATCGCCCGAGGGGAGCGAAACTTACACCAGGTCGGCCACCTCGTCGGGCTTCACGACGCCCTGCTCGGTGATGATCGCGTCGATGAGTTCGGGCGGGGTCACGTCGAAGGCGGGGTTGCGGGCCTTCACCTCCTCGGGGGCGATGGGGCGGCCCTGGACGGTCTTGACCTCGTCCTCGGGGCGCTCCTCGATGGGGATGTCGTCGCCGGTCTCGGTCTCGGGGTCGATGGTGCTGGTGGGGGCGGCGACGTAGAAGGGGACGTCGTGTCGGTCGGCGAGGACGGCGATCTGGTAGGTCCCGATCTTGTTGGCGACGGAGCCGTCGAGGGCGATGCGGTCGGCGCCGACGATCACGGCGTCGACCTCGCCGCTCGCGAGGACGTACCCGACGGCGGTGTCGGCGATGAGGGTCACGGGGATGCCGTCGCGGGTGAGCTCCCAGCAGGTGAGCCGGGCGCCCTGTTGGACGGGCCGGGTCTCGGTGGCGATCACGCGGACGTCCTTGTCCTGGTGGAACACGGCGGAGCGGACGACGCCGAGGGCGGTGCCCCAGTCGACGCAGGCGAGGGCGCCGGCGTTGCAGTGGGTGAGGACGGTGCACTCGTCGGGTAGGAGGTCGGCGCCGTGGTCGCCGAGCTTTCGGTTCGTTTCGGCGTCCTCCCGGAGGATGCGCTCGGCCTCCCGGCGGGGGTCGTCGGCGCGTTCCATGCGTTTGAGGGCCCAGAAGAGGTTGTAGGCGGTGGGGCGGGTGCGGCGGAGGCGGTCGATGGCGCGGTGCACGTCCTCGCCGCGTTCGTGGGCGACCCAGACGCCGAGGGCGGCGACGGCGCCGATGAGGGGGGCGCCGCGGACGCGGAGGTTCTCGATGGCCTCGGCCGCGTCCTCGTGGGTGCGGCACTCGCGCCAGACTTCTTCCTCGGGTAGTCGGGTCTGGTCGAGGATCTCGAAGTAACCGTCATCCCAGTGGACGCGGAGGGTGAGGGTCTCGTAGGTGGTCACGGGTGGGCCCCCGCGGGCGGTTTAAGGGGTGGTGGGTTCGGGGTCTCGGCCCCGATGAGCGGAGCGGGTGGGCCGAGTTGGGATGAGGAGCGGGTTATGAGGCGAGGGGTTCAGTAGCGTCGGGCGTCTTGTAGGTCCCGGTAGTCGCGGAGGACGCGGGTGGGGTAGGTGCGGGTGGTGATCCCTCGCTCCTCGAGGAGGGCGATGGGGACGAGGCCGCCGCAGGCGGCGATGCCGAGGCTGCGGGGTGGGAGGGGGAGGCCGAGGATCTCGCCCTCGATGCGGGGGGTGTCGATGATTCCGTGCACGTCGGCGCGCTTGAGCTGGGTCTCGATGCGGTCGACCTCGTCGGCGGCGGCCCAGGGGACGTAGCGGACGTTGGCGGGGAGGAGGCCGGCGCCCTCGTCGAGGATGTCCTCGACGCTGGTCATGCGTTGGGTGACGAAGGCGTGGAGGGGGTCGATGGTGGTGCCCTCGTACCGGATGTACTCCTGGAAGCCGATGGGCTCGCGGTCCTCGTAGTACAGGAGGCCGCCGCAGACGGGGTGGGTGGGGATGCCGTGGTTGAGGAGGACGCCGTCGATGGTGACGGTGCAGACGGTGAGGACGACGAGCTCGTTCCGGCGGACGGGGATGTCGGGGGTGGGGGGCTCCTCCTCGATGGCGATGAGCGGGCTGGGGGCGAGGCCGGCGCGGTAGGTCTCGACGACGGCGTCGATGAGGTCGTCGAGGTGGTCGCGGTGGAGGACGGTGACGTTGCACACGACGGTGCCCTGGCCGCGTTCGGGGTCGAAGGTGCAGCGGTAGGCCATCTCCTCGAGGATGGAGAGGTACATGCGGGAGCGCTCGTGGGAGGTGGCGAGCTTGAGCATGCGTTCGCCCTTGGGGGTGAGGCGGGCGCCGACGTAGCGGCCGCCGCGGCGGACGCGCTCGATGAGGCCCTGCTCCTCGAGGTGTCGGAGTCGGTAGCGGATGGTGCGGGTCGTGTATTCGAGGCCGAAGCGCTCGCGGAGGAGCTCGGCGAGGCGGGTGGAGCCGAGGGGTTCGTCGGCCTCGGCGAGGAGGCGGAGGATGAGCACGTCGAGCTCCCTCATCGTTACATCCCCCGTAACAATTGGCGGGGGGCGGCGGGGCTAGTACACGATGAACTTCCGGACCTCCCACTTGGTGACGCGCTCCCGGTACTGCTTCCACTCCTCCCACTTGACCTCGAGCCACCGCTCGACGAGGTGGTCGGTGAACGCCCGCTGCACGACCTCGTCCTCCTCGAACGCCTCCAGCGCCTCCTTCAGGTTCTCCGGGAGCGTTCGGATGCCGAGCTCCTCCCGCTCCCGCTTGCTCATCTCGTACAGGTTCTCGTTCACCGGCTCGCCCGGGTCGATCTCCCGCTTGATCCCGTCCACGCCCGCCACGGCCATCGCCGCGAAGGCCAGGTACGGGTTGCACGCGGGGTCCGGGGAGCGGTACTCGATCCGGGTCGCCTTCCCTCGCGCGGCCGGCACGCGGATGAACGCGCTCCGGTTCTTCGGGCTCCACGCGATGTACACGGGCGCCTCGTAGCCCGGGACCAGCCGCTTGTACGAGTTCACCAGCGGGTTGCAGATCGCGCAGAGCGCGTGCGCGTGCTCCATCAGGCCCCCGATGTAGTACAGGGCCTCGTCGGACAGGTAGTACTGGTCCTCCGCGTCCGGGTCGTAGAACAGGTTCTCCTCGGTGCGCGGGTCCCACAGGGACTGGTGCACGTGCATCCCGTTCCCGTTCTCCCCGTAGAGGGGCTTCGGCATGAACGTGGCGATCACACCGTGCCGCCGGGCGATCGCCTTCACGATCTGCTTGAACGAGATCACGTTGTCCGCGGACGCGACCGCGTCCGCGAACTTGAAGTCGATCTCGTGCTGGCCCGGCCCCACCTCGTGGTGGCTCATCTCCACCTCCAGCCCGAACTCCTCCATCGCGAAGATGATCTCCCGACGGATGTCCTCGGCCCGGTCCAGCGGGTAGAAGTCGAAGTACCCGCCCTCGTCGTGCGGCTCCACGTCCCCCGTCTCCGGGTCCTGCTTCAGCAGGTAGAACTCGCACTCCGGGCCGCAGTACATCACGTACCCGTCCTCGGCCAGCTCGTTCATCACGCGCTTCAGGTTCAGGCGCGGGCAGCCCTCGAACGGCTTCCCCTCCGGCCAGTACACGTCGCAGATCACGCGCGCCACCTTGCCCTCCCGCGGCCGCCAGGGCAGGATCGCGAACGTGTCCGGGTCCGGCAGGGCGATCATGTCCGACTCCTCGATGCTCACGAAGCCCTCGATGGACGACCCGTCGAAGAGCACGCCCTCCGCGAACGCCTCCTCCACGTGCTCGGCCGGGATCGCGAAGTTCTTCACGAACCCGTGGATGTCGACGAACTGCAGCCGGATGAACTTCACGTCGCGCCGCTCGATCTCCCGCCGGATCTCCTCCAACCGCTCCTCGTTCTCGCGCCGCCGCTCCCGGAAGTCCATCGTGTAAACCTCGCGACCCATGCCGGGGCGCACCCCGGAGAATTCCTTCCGGTAACCGGATTCCCAGCACGGCGCGCCCCTTGGTATTATAACCGTTGCGGAACCCGACCGCCCTTCCCCGGGGGACGGACACCGTTGAGGAGCCTGCCGGCCCACCTGGCCCTGGTGACGCTCCTCCTCACGCCGGCCGCGGCCACGGAGGTCGGCGTCTTCGCCTGGGGCAGCACCGTCCGCAGCGTGGGCGTGGAGAACTTCGTGACCGACGTCATCGACAGCGGCTACACCAAGGTCGCCGTCCTCATCCGCGGCGTGAGCACGCCGACCCGCGTCGACACGCTCCAGCAGGTCTACCGCGCGACCAAGGCCCGCGCCCCGAACGTGAAGGTCTACGCCTGGGTCGTCGGGTTCGAGCGCCGGAGCGGCTGGGACCGGCCCTGGGACCCGGAGGTGCAGCAGGAGATCCTGGACGCCGTGACGGCCGCGCTGCCCTACTGCGACGGGGTGGTCCTCGACGACTCCTTCCGCTACCCGACCCGCGACCCGGAGAAGCGCCGCCTCGCCACCCAGGCGATCACGGACCTCGTCCGCCGCATCTCCGAGCTCGTGCACGCGCAGGGCAAGGAGCTGTACTTCTGCCTCCTCCCGGAGAGCCCGCGCCCGTACTCGATCGACCGGGACGCCATCGCCCAGTACGTGGACCGGTTCATCGTGGAGGCCTACACGTACGAGTACGGGCGGGACGACTGGTGGCCGGTCCACGTCTACCACCTGTACCAGTCCCTCTACCCCGGCAAGGTCGCCATCGCCCTCCACGAGCCGAGGCTCGGCCGACTCCTGCACCAGATCGAGCTGCTGAAGGAGGCCGGCTGCCCCGAGGTCTGGATCTTCCGGTACGGTGAGGTCCGCGGCAAGCTGCGGCTCGCCGGGGGCCGAGCGGTCGGCACGGGCGGCTCGCCGGAGACGACCGGGCCCGCGGTCACCGAGTCCACCATCGACCTGACCGGGCTCCTGGAGGCGGCGGCGATCGTGGGCGCCGCGGGGGCGGCCGCCTTCATCGCCGCGACGAACCCGGACCTCCTGCGCGAGCTCGCGGTCACCGCCGCGGACCTGCTGCGATCGGCCCTCGACGCCGGGGCGCGGCTGCTCGCCCGGCTCCTGTCCTCACCGGAGCTGGCCCGGGTCGCGGGCGTGTTCGGCGTCTGCGCGGTCACGGCGCTGACGCTCGGGCTCGTGCTGGGCTAAACGGCGAGCAGGGCCCGCCAGACCCGGCGGCACCGGCAGTCCAGCCCCTCCAGGACGCCGACGTCCTGGGTGACGGTGAACCGGCGCAGGGCCCGGGCCACGCGGAGGGAGCAGCGGCGGCAGTTCGAGGGGCCGCGGGGCGTTCCGGCGCCGGCCGTGTCCACCAGCACGTCCGCGCGGTCGCCCAGGAGTCCCTTGATCCTCCGGGCCACCTCCACGCAGCTCCAGAGCCACGGGGGCCGGTAGAGGCCCGCGCGCCAGGCCCGCTCGAGCGGGGTGTCCCGGTGGATCGTGGTCGGGCAGACGGACACGCGCTCGCACCCGGCGAGGTGGGCGTCGACCGCGGAGCGGACGGTGTCCTCGATGGCCTCCGCCTCGGACAGGGGCGGTAGCTTGAGCATCAGGTAGGCCTTCGGCGTCCCGCCGAACCTTCTCACCCTCCGCACGGCCCGGGCGAACGCGCGGAAGTCGAAGCCCTTGTTCAGGCTCGCCCGCAACCGGTCGTCGCTGGTCTCGAGCCCGATCCCCACCTCGAACGGCTTCCCGTCGAGCAGCTCGGTGACCCGCTCCAGCCGCTCCTCCGTCACGAACTCGGGGCGGGACTCGAAGGAGACCTCGGTGACGCTCGGGTCCCGGGCGAGTCGTCCCAGGATCCGCTCGAGGGCCTCGTCCGGGACCTCCTCCGGGTCCAGGAGGCTCCCCGAGGTGAAGAGCTTGACCGCGTGGGGGCCGTCGGGCCGGTGCCGGGCGTACGCGCGCTCGAACTGGCGGACGAGGAGGTCGGGTGGGACCCGCTCGCCCGCGCCCTCGAGCGGGTAGGAGCAGAAGTGGCAGCCGCCGGTCTCGCGGAACCAGCGGCAGCCGCGGGTGGAGAGGACGATCACGACGCTGCGGTCGGCGCCGGTGACCCGGTCGGGCTGCGTCCAGGCGGCGACGTACCGGTCGGGTCGGCCCCGGTACCTGGGCAACGGGCTCACCCGGGTCCTCAGTGCCGGGCTCAGTCTTCATCCGCGGGTCCGCGACGCAGGCCTGTCATCACGGGGGTGGTCCGTTGCCGGTCGCGTGGGTGTTCGAGGGCGGGAGCACGCTCTTCGAGGGGTTCGAGCGGCTGAAAGAAAACCATTTCGGCACGGAGCGCGGCGACGCGCTCGTGCTGAACCCGTTCGAGACCGTGTACCTGGCGGAGGAGGGGGAGATCGAGCCCCGGTCGGCCTCGGGCGAGGCGCTGTCGGTGGGGGAGCTGGTCGAGTTCTTCGAGGATCGGGTCCCGGGGTTCCGCGCGGGGTACGCGGTCTACCGGGACCTGGTCGAGCGTGGGTACGTGGTGAAGGCGGGGTTCAAGTACGGGGGGTTGTTCCGGGTCTACGAGGGCGACCCGGATCGGGAACACTCTAAATACGTGGTTCGGGTGGTCGAGCCGTCCGAGCGCCTGTCGCCCCGGGACGTGGTCCGCGGCACGCGGCTGGCGCACTCCGTGCGCAAGGAGTTCCTCCTGGCCGTCGTGGAGGACCCGTCCGAGCCTCGGATCCGGTACGTTCGGTGGAGGTGGAGGAGGCTGTAGGGGGTGCGCGGGAATGGCGGAGGAGCAGAAGCCGTACTACGGGGCCTGGCCCTGCCACCCGCGGGACCTCGTGGAGGAGGGCGTGACCACGAGCGCCCGGCGGGCCCGGATCGTCCTGCGCAAGTACGTGCTGGGGCAGGACGAGGAGGAGATCGCGGAGGAGGAGGGGATCTCGCTGAAGTCGGTGCGGTACCACCTCGAGAAGGCGGAGGAGGAGGGCCTCATCGACTACGTGAAGGAGAAGTTCGTGGAGGAGTGAGCGGGCGCGGGTGAGTCGCCATCCCGGAGGTCCTGATCGACCCCTGGGACGTCGAGGAGGTCGACTACGAGCGACTGACCCGGGAGTTCGGGATCGAGCCGATCGACGAGGAGGTGCGGGACCTCCTTCCCCGGGACTTCCCGCTGGTCGAGCGGGGGATCGTCTTCGGGCACCGGGACTTCGACGCGTTCCTGCGGGAGTACCGGGAGGGCGAGCGGGTCTCGGTCCTCAGCGGGATGATGCCCAGCGGGCGCATGCACCTGGGGCACAAGACCGTCGTGGACCAGCTCGTCTGGTACCAGCGGGAGCTGGGCGTTAAGGTGTACATCCCCATCGCCGACCTGGAGGCGTACCACGCGCGCGGCATGGACCTCGAGGAGGCGCACGACCTGGCCGTCCGCGAGTACATCCTGAACTACGCGGCCCTGGGCCTGGACCTCGACCCGGAGCGCTGCGAGGTCTACCTGCAGTCCGAGCGGAAGACCGTCCAGCGGATGGCCCTGCTCCTCGCCGGGCGCCTCACCTGGAACGCGATCAAGAACACGTACGGCTTCTCCGGCGACACCAGCATGGGGCACGCGTTCGCCCCCATCGTCCAGGCGGCCGACATCCTCCATCCCCAGGAGCTCGAGGGACCGCACCGCGTCCTCGTGCCCGTCGGCGTGGATCAGGACCCGCACCTCCGCCTCACCCGGGACGTCGCCGAGAAGGAGGGCCTGGTCAAGCCCGCGAGCACCTACCACCGGTTCATGACCGGGCTGACCGGCGGGAAGATGTCCAGCAGCAGGCCGAAGACGGCCATCTTCCTCACGGATCCGCCGGAGGAGGTCGAGCGGAAGGTCTGGAGCGCGAAGACGGGCGGCGGGGCCACGCTCGAGGAGCACCGGGAGAAGGGTGGGAACCCGGACGAGTGCGTCGTGTACGAGCTGATGGTCTACCACCTCGCGGACCGGCTGGGCGAGGGAGAGCTCCGGAAGATCCGGGAGAGGTGTCGGGAGGGCGAGGTCGCCTGCGGGGAGTGCAAGGAGCTCGTGGCCCGGGAGCTGAAGGCCCTGCTGCGCGAGCTTCAGGAGGCCCGGGAGCGGGCGAGGGAGGAGCTCCCGGACCTGCTCTCCCAGCACGAGGACGCGCCGCCCGCCCCGGAGGACTGGTAGTATGATCCCCCCGTTCCAGGCCCTCGTGACCTGTCCCGCCGGGTTCGAGTTCCGGTGCGTCTCCGAGCTGGAGCGGCTGCTGCGGGAGGAGGATCCGTTCGTCGAGGTCGAGCCCACCTACTTCAAGGGCGTCGTGGTCGTCCGCTCCGAGCTGGAGCCGGAGGAGATCGTCGAGCGGATCCGGGAGGCGGACACGGACTGGGTGGCCCGGGCGGTCCCCATCCACCGGACCGTGCGCGCCGAGCTGGACGCGATCGAGCGGGCCGCGGTCGCCCTGGCCCGGCGCCGGCTGGACGAGGACACCGCCTTCGCCGTGCGGTGCCGCAAGCGGGGTCAGCCCCCCTTCGGCCGCCGGGACGTGGAGGTGCGGGTGGGGGCCGCCGTTCAGGAGGCGACCGGGGCCCCCGTTGACCTGGAGGAGCCGGACTACGTCGTGCGCGTGGAGGTGCTGCAGGACACGGCCGGCGTCGCCGTGATCCCGCCCGACCTGATCGTCCGGAAGGAGGTCAAGCGCGTCCGCAAGTGGAGCCCGGGGATGCGGCCCGTCTCCCGGGCTCAGCTGAAGCTGCGCGAGCTCCTGAAGCGGCACCCGTACCTGGTGCGGGAGGGCTGGAGCGCGATCGACCTGGGGGCGGCCCCGGGCGGCTGGACGTACGAGCTCGCGCGGCGCCTCAGGCCCGGCAAGGTGTACGCGGTCGACCCGGGCGAGCTGCACCCGAGGGTTCGCGGGCTGGACAACGTGGTGCACCTGCGGAAGCGGGCGGAGGAGCTCTCGGGGGAGGACGTGCCGGAGCGGGTGCGCCTGGTGACGAGCGACCTGAACCGGGTGCACTCGGAGGCGGCCGCGATCACGCTCGACGTCGCGGACCGGTTCCTGGAGCCCGGCGGGTTCGTGGTGCAGACGGTGAAGCTGGCCGTGGACCCGGAAACGGGCGAGTACGCGGCCCCGGACGTGGAGACGGCGGTCTCCGAGGTCGAGCTGGAGTACGAGCGGCGCGGGTACGAGGTGCTGGCCGTCGAGTTCCTGAAGCACAACACGCCGAAGGAGCGGACCCTCGTCGCCCGGAAGGAGGGCTGAGCGTGCTCCGCGCCGGCTCCACCCTCGCCTGGGGCCGGTGGCGGGCCAAGGTGACGGCCGTGCTGGAGGAGGGGGGCGCCCGGTTCCTGGTCACGAGCCTCGCGGGCGAGCCGCCGGAGCGGGTGCGCGGGGAGGGGACGGTCTGCGAACTGGCGTTTCGGGATCCCGTGGGCAAGTTCGCCGCGTACTGGGTGGACCCGGAGCGGTCGGAGGTGACGCCGACCGGGGAGCCGAGGCCCGGCACGTGCGCGGTGCACATAGGGGACGCGTGGGTGCTGTCGGAGGTGCTCGACGTGGGGCCTCGGGAGCTCACGATCCGGCTGCCGAACGCGCGGATCCCCGGACCCGAGGACGCCGGGGCCCCGGTGGCACAGGACGAGCGGGTCGTGGGTATGCTGTACATGTACTTCCTGGAGACGGACTGCGTCGGGCGCGCCGTGAGGATAGACTTTATTGAATCCAGGCTGGGGAGGGCGGTCAGGAGGCTCCGGGGGCGGCGGTCGTGAGCTCGGTGATCTTCGACCTGGAGGGCCCGCTGTCGCCGATGGACCATGCTTACGAGGTGATGCGGAGGTTCGTGCCGGAGGGCGACCTGATCTTCGAGGTGCTCAGCCGGTACGATGACGTCGTGTACCTCAAGGAACGGCGGGAGGGGTACGAGCCGGGCACCACGCTGCAGCTGATCGTGCCCTTCCTCCTCGCGCACGGGGTCACGGAGGAGGGTCTTAAGGAGGTGTCCGAGCAGGCGGACCTCACGCCGGGCGCGCTGGAGACGGTGAGGGAGCTGACCTGCCCCAAGTTCATCGCGTCCACGAGCTACGAGCAGCACGCGCTGACCGTGGCCAGCCGGCTGGGCATCCCGGAGCGGAACGTGTACTGCACCCGGCTGCCCCTGGACGAGGCCCCGGAGCCCTCGGAGGAGGAGCGGGAGCTGGTGCGAGAGATCGAGCGGGAGCTGCTGGAGCTGTACCCGCCGGACGAGGTGGAGGATCGTGAGCTCGTCGATCGGGTGGACGAGCTCCTGGGCCGCCTGGAGGGGACGAGCCTGGGCGAGTTCAGCGCGCGGGTGAAGGTGGTGGGCGGGAGCCGGAAGGCGGCGGTCGTGGAGGACGTCTGCGAGTCCCTGGGGCTCGAGGTCGAGGAGGTTGCGTGCATCGGGGACAGCATCACGGACGTGGAGATGCTGCGCGCGGTCCGGGAGGGCGGTGGGCTCGCCGTGGCCTTCAACGGGAACGAGTACTGCATCCCGGAGGCGGACGTGGCCGTGGCCGCCCCGTCCCTGATCGCGATCCTGCCCATCCTGGAGACCTTCTTCGAGCACGGGAAGGAGGAGGCCCTGGAGGTCGCTTTCGAGCTGGAGGGGCGAGAGGTTAACCCGGGCGTCGAGGCCGAGATTCTGGTCGTGGAAGAGGCGACGGAGGAGGAGCTGGAGGAGTTCATCGAGCGGTCCGAGCGGATGCGGGAGCGGGTGCGCGGCGAGGCGGGGAAGCTGGGCTGATCACCCGGCCTCGGAGTACCGGCGGGCCAGCTCGGCGTGGTGCCTCGCCAGCCGGGCCCGGAACTCCCGCAGGTTCAGCGGCTTGGGCCGGTGTTCCTCCATCACGATGGCCCGATCCGCGGCAGCCGTGAAGTCGTCCAGCACGCCCGTCGCCGCGACGATCGTGACCCCGCGCGACGTGATCTCGTCCTTCACCTCCACCAGCGTTCGGATGCCCTCCAGCCGGCGCGTTAGGACCCCGGGCACGAGCAGGTTCACGGCCGCCTTGTCCTCGTCGATGAACAGGATCCTCGCCCCTTCCTCCACCGCCCGCTGGATCTCCGCGGCCATCTTCATCGAGCCGCTGGCCAGGCCGCGCACGTTCTCCGGCGTGCCCTCGTACCCCGGCGGCAGCTCCCGGAAGAACAGGCTGACGTCCTCCCCCCGCATCCGCTTGATCCCCGCCTCCGCCCGCGCCGTCCGCCGGACCGTGATCACGTACTCCCGCCCGTCCCCGGGCGCGTGATCGTCCTTCCCCGACTCGATCGCGTTGATCAGCGTCGTCTTCCCCTGCGCGTTCGCCCCCGCGACCGCGAACATCTCCCCCTCGTAAATGGGCAGGAACCGGCGCCGCTCCCCCGTCCACGGCAGCTTCAGCTCCAGCGGCTCCAGCCCCGCCTCCTCGTCCTCCGGCACCTCGAACGGGATGTGCGGGTCCGGCTTCGGGCCCGCGATCCGGTAGTGCCGCCGCACGTCCGTGAACCGACGGGCGGGACGCGTGCCCTCCCCGATCAGCGCGACCACCCGGCGCCCCTCGTGCGTCAGCTCGCCCGACTCCATCCGCTCCCGCAGCTCCCGCTGGTCCAGCACGACGCGGCACGTCCGCAGGATCTCCCGCCGGGGCACGGACCGCACGACGTCCCGCAGCGCGTCCAGGGCCGCGAAGACCCCGTCCAGCACGCGCTCATCGCTCCAGTCCGGGGGGAAGAGGAGCTTCACCGAGAGCAGGACCTCGCGGGAGTCCCGGAGGACCCGGTTGGACTCCCCCGGCATCCACAGGGGCGGCGTCCGGAACCCGTGCAGCCGGACGACGGTGCACGGCTCGGTGAGCTTCCGCGCCTTCTTGTAGTCAATCAGCCGGCCCGAGAGCGGGTACAGGTCGCGCTCCTCCCGCGCCTCCCGCTTGATCCGCTCGATGATCGGGTGCGCGGCCGCGTCCTCGGCCCCCTCGGGCACCTTCCGCAGGTCGCGCCGGTACACGCGCACCGGGACGGTGATGCGCACGGCGTCGGAGCCGCGGACCGCGTACCACCGCCGTCCCCGGGACCGGTCCGTCATCCTCCTCGGGCACCAGCGGACGCCCGAGGGTAACCGCAGGGCCCGGAGCCGCTCCTCCAGCCGCCTCACGGCGCCCTAGCCTCCCATGAAGAGCAGGGTCTTGTCCTCCAGCATCGAGCGTCCCTGTCGGAACCGCTGATCGGCCCGCCGCATCAGCCGGTAGGAGGCGTTCACGTGCCTTAGGGCGGCGTTGAAGTCCCCCGAGCGCGCCGCGACGACGCCCCGGTGGAACTCGGACAGCGCGCGCCGGTACCCGGCCAGCCCCTCCCACATCAGGTCCAGGGCGCGCCGGATCTCCGGATCGCTCGTGGCCCCGATCAGCCGCAGCCCGCGGTCCAGGTGGCGGAGGCCATCCTCCGCGAGGCGCAGCGACCTCTCGTAGTGCCGGTACGCCTCGGTCACGTCCCGCACGATCCGGGGGGCGGCGGCGAGGACGGCGAGCGGGTTGGACCCGGCCGCGGACACCGCCCGGGACGCGTCCCGCATGAGCGCGTCTCCCCGGTCCTTCTCGCTGAGCGCCTGGTGGGCGAGCCGGTCCGCCGTCATCAGGTCGTGCACGGCGGTGGGTAGGTTCAGCAGGACGTCCCACTGGACCGTGGCCAGGGCGGCCACGAGGCAGATCGTTGAAATCAGGGCCCCGGTCCTGGGGTCCACGCCGACCGCCCCGCGCGGGTGGTGAGGTTGGCCGGGCGGTCCGAGCTGCGGGAGATTATAAGCAAAATGCTCTACGACCCGCGGGAGGACCCGTCCCGGTACGTCTTCTACGTGGTGGACCGCGGCGCCGCCTCCCGGCTCCGGGAGGTGCGAGGCGACGAAATCGAGCGGGTGGAGCGGGGCTTCCTGCGGGTGTACGGGGCGGAGATCCCCCTGCACCGGGTCGTCCGGGTGGTCAGGGACGGCCGGGTGA
The DNA here is from genome assembly GCF_053997775.1 of Methanopyrus sp. Taxonomy (NCBI): domain Archaea; kingdom Methanobacteriati; phylum Methanobacteriota; class Methanopyri; order Methanopyrales; family Methanopyraceae; genus Methanopyrus; species Methanopyrus sp. The sequence goes on along the minus strand of NZ_JBMXXF010000057.1, from coordinate 66,921 downwards.
TCTGGGAACGCGGGCGGCGAGCTCCGGGCGATCGATGAAGGCCAGCGCCGCCACGGCCCCGATCTTGCCTCGATCCCGCTCCCCGAGCGGGACCACCTCGATCCCCTCGCGCTCGATCACCGCCTCCGCCTCCTCCGGTCGCACGACCCGGAGCTTGGCCGCGTGCCCCAGGTCGAGCACGCTCTGGGGGACCTCGAGCCCCTCCCAGAAGGCGACGCAGGTGGACCCGGAGAAGCACCGGTCCGCGAGCCGGTCCAGGAAGTCCTCCTTCACCGCCTCGAGCCGGTCCGGCGGCACCCCGAGCTCCACCACGGCCGCCGCGCAGTTCTGCGTCCGGTCGGGGGCGCCGGGGTACAGCTGCACGGTCACGTGCCGGGAGTAGAACACGCGCTCCCACGCCCGCTCCAGCTCCCGGCACACCGCGTCCACGGCGGACCAGGTGGCCCCGCGCTCCCGGGTGTCCGTGTCGTCCACCCCGATCAGCAGCCGGCGCAGCTTGGGCGTGACCACCGTCCCGCGCCCCAGCCGGGCCCCGCCCCCCTCCTCGTGGATCTCCACGCGCAGGACGCCCTCCGCGCACCCCCGGGCCAGGGTCGCGCCCACGCCCGCCCCGGCCAGGCCCGCGTGGGTGACCCGCACCTCCCCGTCGGTGACCTCCACCCGCTCGACCCCGGCGGCGCGGACGCCCGGCTCCAGGCGCAGGTCCGCGCGACCCACCCGGAGGAGGAAAAAGTGCCGGCGACCCTCGCGCCAGGCGCGCTCGACGAGGGGGCTCGTCGCGGCGTACTGGCGGATCATCCAGTCGGACCCGGTGGGCGTGGGGTGGTCCTCCACGAGCAGGACCCGGTCCTCGCGCCGCCCCACGAGCGTCGCCACGCGCTCGTACGGGCTGACCCAACCCTTACCCCGGCACCGCTCGCGCGCCTCCTCCGGCGTCAGCTCCAACGGTTCACCTCCCCGGCGGGTGGTCGCCTTGGCCGAGACGGTGACGCGCGAGTTCGACCCGGACCGGTGGGTGCTGGTCCCCACGCTGCACGCGGTGGAGCGCGTGAGGGGGAGGGAGTTATCGCCTTCGGCGGACGTGCCCGAGGTGGTCCGGCACCTGCGAACGCTGGCGCGGGAGGCCCGGGTGCTCCTGCGGAACGACGTGTGGATCGCGGTGGGGCCCGAGCGGGCGCTGGTCATGTCGGAGATGCGGATGAAGCGGTTCGAGCGTTACGAGGGGGAGCTGCGGCGGCACCTGGACCGGCTGGGCCCCTCCCACACGGTGTACGTGATCACGTCGGAGGGGTGCGAGCCGGTCGCGGTCGGTCGGCTGGACCTGGACGAGCTGCGGGGGGAGTACGAGCGGGTCCGCTTCTCGGGCGAGTCCCGGGCGCTCGTGCTGGCGCGCGAGGGGGAGCGGGCGCTGGCGGTGATCACCGTCCGGCCGCCGAAGCGGCGGGAGCGGCGGCTTCTCGAATGACGTGCTCCACCAGGCGGGCGATCAGGCGGCCCTCCCGGGCGCTCCGGGCCGTCGTGACCAGGAAGATCTCCTGGGTGGCGGCGCCCTCGGAGAGCAGGAGCTTCAGGTTCCCGCGCTCGTCCGTGCGGGTGACCTTCAGCCGCACCCCGCCCCCGCCCCGGGAGCCCTTGGCCCCGATCCGACCGGGGATCACGCGCTTGACGTAGGGGAGGGCGGCCACGCGCAGGAGCAGCTCGCGGCCCCGGCGCCCCCCGATGATCGTCGAGTGACTGCCCCCGAGCTTCCGCTCCGGGGGTGAGTCCGCGATCGGCAGCCGGTCGCGGGCCTCCAGCTCCGTCCGCAGCTGCTCGACCGCCGACTCCAGCCCTCCACGGTGCAGCTCGCACTCCACGCCCGCGATGCGCTCGACGCGATCGACGAGCCAGGGGGGCGTGTCCGCGCCGATCACCCGCTCGGGGCGGGCCGCGTTCAGGAGCTCGCCGAGCTCCTCCGCGAGGTTCCGGAGGAGGATGCCGTCCGGGTCCCCGGCGGGGGCGCGCTCGACCCGATGCTCGCGCTCTCGGGAGAGGAAGACGACCTCGTACCGGGGCCGCTCCGGGTCGGGTTCGATCGTGAAGGCGGCGTAGGGGAAGGTGGGGGCGTCGCAGTGCGGGCAGCGGTAGGGAGGTCGCACCCGGGCGCCGCACCGTCGGCAGCGCACCGGCCCGGGTCTCCCCCCTACCGGCCGAGCAGCCGGTGGGCGCGTCCGAGGTGTCCGGCCGCCAGGGCGGCGATCAGCGAGAGCTCCCCGGCCAGGACCGCGGCCGCCACGACCTCGGCGAACTCCCGCGCGTTCGTGCCCGGTGGGTCGCCCCCGCCCGCCACGCCGAGGATCTCCAGGCACTCGCGCTGGGTCTCCACGCCGGTCCCCCCGCCCACGGTGCCCACGTTGAGGCTCGGGATCGTCACGCTCGCGTACAGGTCGCCGTCCTCCGTCACCTCCATGGTCGTGTACCCCGTGGACCCGTCCACGACGTGCGCCTCGTCCTGACCCGTCGCCAGGAAGATGGCCGCCACGATGTTCGCGTGGTGCGCGTTGAAGCCGACGTTACCCGCCGTGGCCGAGCCGATCAGGTTCTTCCGGTAGTTAACCTCGGCCATCGCCTCGGGGGTCGTCTTCAGCTTCTCCTCGACCACGTCGGCCGGCACCTCCACCTCCGCCACGACCGTCCGCCCGCGCCCCATCACGTTGTTCAGCCAGGAGGGCTTCTTGTCCACGCACACGTTCCCGCTCACGGACACGCACTTGGCGTCCGGGTGGTGCTCCTCGATCCACCGGACCGCCTCCTCGACGGCGATCGTGACCATGTTCATCCCCATCGCGTCCTTCGTGTCGAACTCGAACCGCAGGAACACGTGACGCCCCGTGATGAACTCCTCGATCCCGAGCAGCTCCCCGTGCCGCGTCGTGCTCTCCGCCGCCTCCTTGATCTCGTCGTAGTGCTCGCGCACCCACTCCACGAACTCGAGCGCCTTCCGCGCGCTCGGCAGCTTGAACACGGGCGCCCGCGTCATCGCGTCCTTCACGATCCGCGCGTGCGCCCCGCCCGACTCGGTGATGGCGGAGCAGCCCCGGTTCACCGAGGCGACGAGCGCGCCCTCCGTCGTCGCCAGCGGGACGTAGTACTCCCCGTCCGCGTACTCACCGCGCACGCGCAGGGGACCCGCGATCCCCACCGGGATCTGCACGGCCCCGATCATGTTCTCGATGTTCTTGTCCATCGCCCGGTTCGCGTCGATCGTGTACTCCCCGAGGTGCTTGAGCCGGGCCCCCGTGAGCTTCTCCACCGCCCGACGGCGCACCTCCGTCGCCAGCTCGCTGTCCCCGTCCGTGTACTCCTCCACCTCGTAGAACTTGATCTCACCCTTCGCGACCCGCTCCGCGAGCTCCTCGATCCGCTCCTCGTCCACGCGCAGCCCCCGAGGTACGGTCCCCGCCCGGGCTAAAAGCGGCTCGACGCGGGTCGGGCCGCACGCCGGCCCGGGCCAGCCCCTCCAGCAGCCGGTGCGCGTCCCTCGCCGCCCGCCCCGACAAGGTCAGGAGCGGCTCCCCGTCCGGGGCGTCCAGCACCCACACCAGGCGGGAGGGGAGCGGGAACTCGAGCGTCAGGGAGAAGGGGACCCGGTCCGCGCCCAGCACCGAGACCAGCAGCGAGTCACCGCGCAGCCTCACGCTCGCCAGCAGCCGAGGCCCGCGCGCCACGTGACCGAGCGACCGGGCGCCCCGCAGCAGGGAGACCGCGCGGCTCAGGTGCCGGGCGACCAGGCGGCGGTACAGCCGGAGCGGACCCTCGGAGGCCACGCGGTCCGACACCTCGCGCCGCAGCTCCCGCCGCAGGCCCGGGCTGAACCGGGACGGGACGACGACCCGGGCCCCGGAGCGCGTCACGTGCACGTACGCGAGCACCCGGCCCCGGATCACCCGAACGGTGCCCTGGAACGCGGCCCAGGACGCCTCGCGCACCAGGCTCCGGGCGAGCTCCCTGTAGTAGCTCACCCCGGCCCCGCTCGACCCGTCGGCCGGCTCGGGTAAGTAGGTTGGGCGCTAGAGGAGGGCGTAGGTGCCGAGGGAGATGAGCAGCGTGTACGGGGCGACCCCGCGGAGGGAGAACCCCAGGGACCCCAGCTGTCCGGACCTCAGCTCGCTCACCCGGACCGCCAGCGCCGAGGCCCCCGTGAGCAGCCCGGCCGCGGCCCCCGCGGTCCCGAGCTCCGGTCGCACCGCGTGCAGCGGGCAGAGGATGGTGGCGACCGCGCCGGCGGCGACGGAGAGCCACATCCACGGGCATCGGCGGACCATCGCCGGGAGGGCGAACTCCAGCGCCACGCCCGCCGAGAGCCCGGCGATGACGGCGTGGATCATAGCCAAACCGGCCTCACACCCGGGTCGGTGATGAGGCTCAGGAACTTGGGAGCCCCGGCCACTCGCACCCCGTCCATGAGATCCTCCGGGTCGATCCCGCGCGCCTCCAGGCTCAGCTCGCAGGCGTAGGCCTCGACGCTCTCCCGGTCCAGGAGCTCGGCCGCCTTCTCGATCAGGGGCGGGAACTCCGGGTGGCGCACCCTCTCCGCCTCCCGTTCGACGAGCACCGTGACCCCGTCCATGATCCCGAAGATGATCACGTTGAGGTCCATGGCGAGCGCGGCCTCGGGGATCAGGAACGTGGCGTACGCCCGCTCCGGGTTGGCGGTCCCGGTGCTCTGGACGATCATGACGGTGTCGATCCGGGCCGGCTGGGCGGGCGATTCCTCGCCGCCGGACTCCTCCCCGGACACCCGGATCAGGAGGCGCACGCCGTCGTCGGACTCCTCCACGCTTAGGACCTCGTGACCCTTCTCGCGCGCGGTCTCGGCCACGTCCTCCGCGACGCTCTTCGAGTCCACCAGCGCCTCGAGCACCTGGCCCGGTTCCATCTCGTCCAGCTCCTGGGCGACCATCACGGCGGGGCCGGGGCAGGCGGCGCCGCGGGCGTCCACAGTTCGGTCGGGCTTCACCGGGGTCTCCCCCCCGCGGTTGTTCGTGATTGTCGGTCAGTCGGGAACAGTCGATCGGTCGTTTATGGGAATTAACCGCGGTGTTTTCGTCCGTGATGGAGCCGGTGTCCCCGGTCCGTGGGACCCCCTCTCATCCCGACGCGGCGCGGCGTCGAGGGGGCCCGCCGAGGCTGTGCCGGGGCGCCGTACCGGGCGCTCATCGGCGGCGGTCGCCGGCTCGCGCCCGTCCCCCGGTGGTGAGCGTGACGGCCTCGGTCGGCGCCGCACTCTTCACCGCTCAGGGCCGGGCAAGAGTCCTCATCGGCCGGGCGTTAAAAGGTCTATTCGCCCCTCCTCGGCGGCCGCGGCGGCCTCCCGCATGAGCTCCCGGGCCAGGTGGGCGGAGGACTCCCGGGCCACGACCCGGTACCGCTCCCCGTCCACCTCGAGTTCGCCCCTCCGGACCCGGACCGCGGGGCAGAACTCCGCGCAGTACCCGCAGTGGAAGCAGTCCCCGGACCGCACGTCCGAGTACGGGTAAGGGCAGCGCTCCTCCAGGGCGCACGGGTCGCAGTTCTCGCACCGGGACGGGTCCCACTCCACCCGCTCCTGCACCCAGACGTCCGAGTACCGGGCCGAGCCCACGGGGCGGCGGTCCGAGAGGCGGACCACGGGGAGCTCCGCGTCCTCGTGCCGGCGGTCCAGCCACTCGAGCGTCTCCTCCGTGACCGCGATCGCCGAGGCCACGCCCGCGATGTTCTCCGGCCCGGCCGCCGTCCGGTACTCGCCCATGAACCGCGGGTCGCACTCGCGGAGGTCCGCGTGGAGGGTCAGGTTGGGGCGGTCGGGGGTGCTTCGGGTCCCGGTCCCGGTGATCACGGCGGGGGCGCCGCAGAAGAGTACGCGTCGGCCCGGTCGGTGCAGCCGGAGGCGGGGGTCGTGCTCCAGCGGGTTGTAGCCCCCGCACCCGCTGAACGCGGCCTCCCCGGGGCGCAGGGGTCGCGGGGCGAAGATGGTCCGCTCGGGCTCGGGGCCGTCGTGGATGAAGGCCGTGTAGTTGCGGAAGCAGGTGCGGGTGGAGGCCAGGAGCGCGCGGTCGAGGTCCTCGGGACCGACGGTGACCTCGTGCTCGGTCCCGTCGTCCGCCACGGCCACCGCGTGGAACTCCCGGCCGGCCGCGATCCGTCGGAGGAGCTCGGCCCCGGAGATCCTGCCCCGCAGGGTCGCGGGGACCAGGCACTCGACCAGTCCCAGGCGCTCGTTGGGGCAGGGACCGACGGGGACGCGGATCCCTTCGAGCTCGACCTCCCGGAACCGGCGGACCTCGCCCGGGTCGGTCACGCGGAAGGAGAGGATCCCGTAGACCCCGCTCATGAGGCCGACGGTGGCGCAGGTGACGGCGTCCACCTCGCGGCGCTCGCCCTCGGTCAGGTCCCAGAACTCGTCGATGGGAACGACGGTGGGCACGGGGCGGCCCCTACCGAAGCCAGTGCGCGCGCTCGGCGACGACGTACCCGTCCTCGGACTTGGGCGCGTTCTCGAGCATCTTCTCGCGGTACTCCGGGTCGCGCTCCGGCTCGTCCTCCCGGAACTCCCGGGGCTCGTCCACGATCAGCGGGGTTTTCTCGTCCACGTCCACCTCCTTCAGGCGCTCCGCGAACTCGTCCAGGAGCAGCATGGTCTCCTCCAGCACCTCCAGCACGTCGAGGTCGTCCCGCTCGGAGGCTAGGGAGAGGTACGTGTCGAGCTCGAGCAGGCGGCGCAGCTCCTCCCGGTCCAAGCCCGGACGACCCCCGTCACGGGGGCGAGACCCTCTCCCCGTCCAGGTACAGCCGGTGACGCACGATCACCGCGTCCAGGTGCACCTCGGACGTGTTCTCGCCGCCGAACGTGCTGTTGTCACCGAAGCCCACGTGCACGGTTCCTAAAGCTTTTTCGTCCTCTAACGGGTTTCCACACAGTTTGGCGCCGGGATTCACCCCGATGCCCAGCTCGCAGACCACGTCCCCGCCCTCGGCCTCCCTGACCAGCCGCAGGAACTCCAGGTCCCCGGGACCGTCGGCGTCGACGATTCTCCCATCCCGGATCCGGAGCCGGAGGGGCCCGTCCAGGCGCCCGTCCGGGGCCACGCTCCCGTCGATCACGAGCTCGCCCTCGGCCGAGCCCTCGACCGGGGCGATGAAGGCCTCGCCCGCCGGCAGGTTCCCGAAGGATCCCGGCTCGCGCAGGTCCCCGTCGTCCGGGATCCCCTCCCGGCCGGACAGGTTCAGGCGCAGCCGGGCCCCGTCCCCGGTGATCAGCACGGCCTCCTCGGCCTCGGTGAGCCGCTCCGCGAGCTCGCGCGCCCGCCGCCGCAGGTCCCCGTAGTCCACGTCCACGGCCCGCTCCAGCGTCTCCCGGGTCGCCCCGGGCATCGAGGCTACCCGGGTCCCGGCCCGGCACGCCCGCTCCCGCGCCCGCGTGTGCGAGATCGACCACGAGGTGAGCGCGACGACCGCGTCCGCCGCCCGCATGGCCGCCGCGGCGGGCTCGGGCGGTTCCTCCCCGTGCCGCTCCCGGGGCTCGACGACCATCAGTGAGCGGTCGCACCGCGCCGCCTCGAACAGCTCCCGGGCCAGCCCCTCCATCCCCGGGTCCGTCAGCACCAGCAGCCGCTCGTCCCTCCCCACCCCGAGGCAGTCCTCCAGGACCCTCCGCGTCCAGGCCATGGCCTCACTCCCGCAGGGGGCCCACGTCCGGGTGACCCTCGCGCCGGCCCGTGCCCGCCTCCCGGGTGAGTAGCTCCGGCTTCTCGAGCAGCTTGACCACGTTCAGCGCGTGCTCCTCCGCCCGGCGGACGGCCAGCTCGTGCAGCTCCCGCTCGTCCTCGGCCTCGTCCTCGTGCACGAACACCTCGATGATGTGCGTGTTGGTCATCAGCTGGGCCAGGATCAGGCCCATGGAGGCGACGAGCGCGCACTGCTTGTCGATCTCCGTCGGCCCGGGCATGCCGAAGGCCATGACGACGTCGCAGCCCTCCTCCTCGATCAGCCGCTTGCAGGCGACGGGCAGGTCCTTGATGCCGGGGACCGTGTACCGGCGGATCTCGACCCCGGGCAGGTGCTCCCTCAGGACCTTCTCCGCGACGGAGGCCATGTCCACGCGGGCGAAGGTCGTGTCCGCGAGGCCCACCCGGTACCGGGGCATCAGCCCTCCCCCCAGGCGCGCGGGTCCGAGGGCTCGGGCCGCAGCAGCCGGCCCGCGTCCAGCCGGAGGACCGCGTTCGCGCAGGCGCTCAGCGCGCAGAGCGTGCCCCGACCCCGGCCGACGGGCGTCTCCACCTCCGGGTACCGCCGGACGATGAACTTCACGTCCCCCTCCTCCTCCGTCAGGCGCTGCAGGACGGCGTTCCCCAGCGAGCTGACCGGCCGGCCCACCCAGCAGTGCTTCAGGGGGCAGGCGTCGCAATACGCCCGGAACAGGCGGCGCGAGGACGCGGAACCGTACCCCGCCTTGAGCTCCGCGCGGACGAGGGAGTAGGCGATGCAGCACCCGCGGTTCCGGACGGGCTCACGGTCCTCGAACCGCAGCTCGGAGAGGGAGACCCCGCGCCGCACCCGGACGACGTTGACGACCCCGTCCTCCGCCTTCTCCCGCCCCGTGTTGGGCGCGTCCGCGAGCTCCCTCCGGAGGGCGCGGTTCAGCCCGGGGTGCCGGGCGGCGGCCAGGGCCAGGGCGCACGCCGGACAGTAGGAAACGTAGCGCGATTCGCGATCGCCGCACCGGATCACGACCTCGGAGCCGAGTCCCCTCCGCCGGACCCGGACCTCGCCCCCCTCGCGCAGGGCCAGCCGGGTGGCCGCGCGACCCACCGTGAGGATCCGACCCCACCCGAACACCCGGGCCAAGGCTTTAGCGTCCCGGTCCGGGGTCAGGATCCGGCGCAGCTCCTCGCCCCAGGGCACGGCGCCCAGGTCGAGCAGGGCGTCGAGGATCGCGGGGGCCCAGGTCACGTCCCGGCCGGTCGAGACCACGTCGCCGTCCCCGTCCACGATCCGCGCCTCCACGCCCTCCGGGCGCTCCCGGCACTCCGCCCGGTAACCGTAACCCGTGAGGAGCTCGAGCACGACGTGCGTGATCCCGCACGCACCCTCCGCCCGGGAGACCAGATGCTCCGCCAGCCTACGCACCTCCGAGGGGTCCAAGGACGCCCCGGGGGAGACGGTCGATGTTCGATCCGAAGGAGTTTGTGGAGGAGGCCGTGGAGCGGCTGCGGAAGGAGATCGGAGATCGAAAGGCCATCATCGCGGTCTCCGGGGGCGTGGACAGCACCACGGCCGCGGTGCTGGCCCACCGGGCGGTCGGCGAGAACCTGGTGTGCGTGTTCGTGGACCACGGGTTCATGAGGAAGGGTGAGCCGGAGCGGGTGCGTCGGGTGCTCGAGGAGGAGCTGGGGCTGAACCTTCGGTTCGTGAAGGCGGCGGACGAGTTCTTCGAGGCGCTGCGTGGGGTCACGGACCCGGAGGAGAAGCGGCGGATCATCGGTGAGAAGTTCATCGAGGTGTTCGAGCGGGTCGCGCGGGAGGAGGGTGCGGAGGTCCTGGTGCAGGGGACCATCGCCCCGGACGTGATCGAGTCGGAGCGGGGGATCAAGTCGCACCACAACGTGGGCGGGCTGCCCGAGCGGCTGGAGCTGGACGTGGTGGAACCGCTGCGAGACCTGTACAAGGATGAGGTGCGGGAGGTGGCCCGGTACCTGGGGATCCCGGAGGAGATCGTGGAGCGGATGCCCTTCCCGGGCCCGGGCCTGGCGGTGCGGGTGCTGGGTGAGGTCACGCCGGAGAAGGTGGAGATCGTGCGGGAGGCGAACGCGATCGTGGAGGAGGAGGTGGAGCGGGCGGTGGAGGAGGGGAAGATGGAGCGGCCCTGGCAGGCGTTCGCCGCGCTCCTGGACTGCAAGGCGACGGGGGTGAAGGGGGACCAGCGGGACTACGGATGGGTGGTCGCGGTGCGGATCGTCGAGTCGATCGACGCCATGATCGCGGACGTGCCGGAGGTCCCGTGGGAGGTGCTCCGGCGGATCCAGGATCGGATCACGAGCGAGGTGCCCGACGTGACCCGGGTGCTGTTCGACCTCACGCCCAAGCCGCCCGCGACGATCGAGTTCGAGTGAGGGGGGCGGGCCCGTGACCTTCGTCGTGATCCCCTCCGTCGACGTGTTGGGGGGCAAGTGCGTCCAGCTGGAGGGCGGTGACCCGAGCAGGGTCAAGTTCGAGTCGGACGATCCCGTGGAGACCGCGCGCCAGTGGGCCGAGTTCTTCCCCTGGATCCACGTGGTCGACATCGACGCGGCGCGGGGTGAGGGGGACAACTCGGAGGTCATCGGGAGGATCTGCGAGGAGGTCGACGCCAGGGTGCAGGTCGGGGGAGGGATCCGGTCCGCCGAGCGCGCCGAGGAGCTCGCCGGTCTGGGGGCCGACCGGCTGATCCTGGGCACCGTGGCCTTCACCGACGAGGGGGCGTTCGAGGAGATCCTGGACGTGTGCCGCGAGCACGGGGTCGAGGCGTTCGTGGCGCTGGACGTGAACGAGGAGCACCGGGTGCTCGTCCGGGGATGGAAAGAGGAGACCGGGGTCGGCCTGGAGGAGGCCGTCGAGCGGTTCGAGGGGCGGGTGGACGGGTTCCTGGTCACGGCCGTGCACCGGGAGGGTCGGGAGCGCGGGATCGACGAGGGGCTGGTGCGGAAGGTCACGGGGCTCACGGAGCGCCCCGTGCTCTACTCGGGGGGCGTGTCCACGATCGAGGACGTGAAGACGGTCCGGGAGGCCGGGGCGCACGGGGTGGTGCTCGGCACGGCCCTGTACCGGGGGCACATCGATCCGACGGCGCTGCTGGAGCTGATGGAGCGGTGATTACGGGATCATCCGCTCGATGGGCAGGACCAGGATCCCCTCCGCCCCCAGCCGCTTCGCCTCGAGGATGACGTTCGAGACCTCCTCCTCGTCCACCACCGCGTACAGCTCGACCATGTCCTCCCGGCTCAGCAGCTCCGAGACGGTGGGGCCGGTCACGCCGGGAAGGAGCTCCCGGAACTCGTCCAGCCGGTCCCGCGGCACGTTCATCATGATCAGCTTCTTGCCCTCCGCGTTGAGCACGCCCTCCAGCGAGAGCCGGATCCGCTGCACCGTCTCGTCCTCCACCGCGTCCGGGTGCGCGACGAGCCGGGCGGACGTGCGCAGGATCTCGTCCACCACGCGCAGCCGGTTCACGCGCAGCGTCGTGCCCGTGCTGCTCAGGTCTACGATCGCGTCCGCCACCCCGATCCGCGGCATGACCTCCGTGGCCCCCGTCACCTCGACCACCTCCACCTCCACGCCCACCTCCTCCTCGAAGTACCGGCGCGCGATGTTCGGGAACTCCGTGGCAACGGTGCACCCCTCCAGGTCCTCCGGCCGCTCCACGTCGGACTCCTCCGGGACCGCCAGCACCATCCTGGCCCGACCGAACCGCAGGTCCAGCAGCTCCTCGACCTCGGCCCCGGACTCCACGACCAGGTCGTGACCGGTGATCCCCAGCTCCGCCGCGCCCTCCTCCACCAGCCGCGGGATGTCGGCCGCCCGGACGAACATGACCTCGACCTCGGGATCGCTGGTCTCGGCCTTCAACCGCCGGCCGATCGGCTCCTCGACCCGGATCCCCGCCCGCTCCAGGAGGTTCAGCGCCGGCTCGTGCAGGCGCCCCTTGTTCGGCACCGCTACGGTTATCATCCGGGAACCCCGGCGGGGCCGCGGCCCCCGCCGCTATTAACCTCGCCGGGGCGGGCGCGCATGCGGCTGGCCGTGCTGGGCGGCGTGCTCCTGACCCCGGACGAGACGATCGAGGACGCGGGTCTGCTCATCGAGGACGGTCGGTTCGCGTTCGTGGGCACCCGGGAGGAGCTGGAGGCCTCCGAGGACTGGGAGGACGAGCTCACCCTCGACGAGCGTGACGTGATCCTACCCGGCCTGATCAACACGCACACGCACGGCCCGATGACCCTCCTCCGCGGGATCGCCGACGACCTCCCGCTCATGCGGTGGCTGGAGGAGGAGATCTGGCCCCGGGAGGAGCGGCTGGACGCGGAGAAGTGCCGGTGGGGGGCCGCCCTGGCCGCCGTGGAGGCGCTGAGGTCGGGCACCACCTGCCTCGTGGACATGTACTTCTACATGGACGCGGTCGCGGAGGCGTACGCCGAGGCCGGCATTCGGGCCGTCATCTCGCACGGCATGATCGACCTGGGCGACGAGGACAAGCGCGAGGAGGAGCTCCGGGAGACGCGCCGAATCTACCGCAAGTGCCACGGGCTGGAGGACCTGATCGAGGTCTCGCTGGGCCCGCACGCGCCCTACACCTGCTCCGAGGAGCTACTGCGCGAGGTCCGGCGACTCGCGGACGAGTGGGGCGTGAGGATTCAGATCCACGTCGCGGAGACGCGGGACGAGGTCCGGCAGGTGAAGGAGGAAACGGGACGTCGACCCGTCGAGTACCTCGACGAGCTCGGGCTCCTGGGCGATGACGTCATCGCCGCCCACTGCGTCTGGCTCACGGACGACGAGATCGACACGCTCGCCCGCCGCGGGGTCATCGTCTCCCACAACCCGGCCAGCAACATGAAGCTCGCCTCGGGCGTGAGCCCCGTCCCGGACCTGCTCGAGCGGGGCGCCACCGTCACGCTCGGCACCGACGGATGCGCCAGCAACAACAACCTGGACCTGCTCGAGGAGATGAAGCTGGCCGCCCTGCTGCACAAGGTGGATCGCGGCGACCCGACCGCGACGAGGGCCCGGGAGATCCTGAGAATGGCCACGAGCCGGGCCGAGGGCGTGTACTCGCTGGAAAAAATCGGGAGGATCGAGGAGGGGTACGCCGCCGACCTGGTCATCCTGGACGGGAGCTCGCCGAGGATGAACCCGTGCCACAGCCCGACCTCGAACGTCGTGTACTCGGCGACCGGGGCCGACGTCAAGCACGTGCTCGTGGGCGGGGAGCCGGTGGTCAGGAACGGGCGCGTGACGACCGTGGACGAGGAGGAGGTGCTGGAGCACGCCCGCGAGTGCGCCGAGCAGCTCGCCGGCGATTAGCGGTACCGCCGGAACCACGCGTACAGTCCGGAGCCCAGCGCGGCCGACGACAGTAGGGCCGCCAGGATCCACCCCACCGTGCCCGGACGCGCCCCCGTGATCCGGCTCAGCCCGCGCACCGCCCGTCGCACGGCCTCACTCACCTTCTTGCCCGCCTCCTTCACGCCCGACACCACCTTGCTCACCGCGTGACTGATCGCGCGCCCCACCGAGCCGGACGCGCCGCCGGACTCACCGCCGCCACCGGACTTGCCGCCGCCACCACCGCCGAACAGCGTCCTCAGGATCCCCCCGGCGCCCCCACCGGAGCCGCCGGACGCGCCCCCGTGACCGCCACCGGCGGACTTGCCGCCACCTTTGCCGCCACCTCCGCCTCCCCCGGCGCTCGGCCCCGGGCCGTGACCGCCACCGTGACCACCGCCGCCCTTACCGCCGCCTCCGCCGCCACCGGAGTGCTTCCCGTGGGAGCCGCCGTGCGCGGCGCCCCCTCCACCGTGTCCTCCCCCGCCCCGACCCGAGGATTTCGACCCGTGCTCCTGCTTCGGAGGGGCCGGGGCGGGGTGTGAGGCTGGAGGGGGCGCCGCGTGACCCGCGCCGCCGCCCTTACCGCCGCCTCCACCTCCGCCCGATGATTTGCCCGCGCTCGGTGCCGGCGGTGCGGGAGGGGGCGGGGGCAGCACCTGAGATTCGGCCGGGATCAGCGCCGCGAGCAGGAGCGCAACGATCGCCGCAGCGGCGGCACCGCGCAAGCTATCAGCCCCAGGATCGGTATCGGGCCGGTCTTTACGAGTTTCACGACCGCGAGGGCGCCCACGCCCACCCCCACGGTGGCCGCCACCGGGAACCACGGTTGCTCCAGGACCCACTCCCACCACGGACGCTCGGTTTCGCTCGGGGGCTGGACGACGTCGACGATGCGGACCGGGATCCGACGGTACCCTTCGATGTACTCGGCGTAAAGCCGCCTGACCTCGTTGTACTCCGGGAGCAGTCGATCGTCGACCAGCCGGGCCGCCTCCCGGCGGTTACCGGCCTCCAGCAGCGCCGCCACCTGCCGGCACTCGTCCGACATCCGTCGGAGCAGGGAGGAGATGCGGCGCGCCAGCTCGGACAGGTGCCGGAGGACGTCCGCGTAGTCCGGGTGTTGGTCGGCCGCGAGCTCCAGGTATCGGGCCGTTCGGTCCCAGACCCCGGCCGCGACCTCGTACCAGTGGGCGAGCTTCCGGTAGCCCTCGGGCGTGGGCGACACGCGGCCGCCCTCGAGCGCGTACAGGTACAGGGCCTCGAGCAGGGCCTTGTCGAGCTCCGTGCGGTAGTTGTCGTAGTTGGCCGGCATCTCGCGCTCGAGGTAGTAGTACCCGTTCTCGAAGGTGGCGGCCGGGATGCCGGCCCGGGCCACGGGCGCGGTGACCCAGGGAGGTGAGGTACCCTTCTGGTTCGGGTCCACGCTGGCGCCGATCACGCCGGCCAGCGCCTCGCAGATCTGCAGGGCCTTGCGGTAGGAGGTCGGGTTGTCGTTCCCGTGGACGGGGCCGGCCGGGATGAGGATGAACTCCGAGGCGCCCCACCAGGGTCGGTGGGCGTGCACGTCGAGGAAGAGTTCCGGGCGCCCGGTGAGCCTCACGCCCACCTTCCGGCCCAGCTCCTCGGGGTGCAGGACGTAGCGCAGCACGTGGTGGTAGAACGTCAGCTGTCCCAGGTCGCGGGAGACCTGGTAGTCCCGCTGTCGGTCGCCGGTCGTGTAGTACTCCTTGGGGATTCGGATCCAGGAGACGATGAGCGTGCCCCGGAACTCGCCGGAGTACCGCACGAACCACTGGGCGGCGTGGAACATGCACTCGTGGGCCTGATGCTCGAGCGGATGGACGCCCAGGGAGAGCCAGACGAAGTGTCCGTCCCCGTTCTTCCAGACGTAGTAGTCGACGGGTACCCGGTAGGTGACGCCGTTGAGCGTGACGGTGTAGGTCTCCCTCAGGTGGCCCTGTTCCAGCGCGGTCGCCCCGGTCGTTCCCAGGAGGAGTCCGGTCAGTAGTGGGACGAGGAGGGTCGTGGGTCGAGGGGACATCCCGCGTCCCCCGTCGTGCGCAAGGAAATATGTACCCGGCGGCCAGGTCGCCCGGTCACGGACGGCGTCGCGGCCTGCTCCCGGGCGTGACGGGGCGGGGTGTACCGGGATCGTGACGGCGGGGTTCATCGCGCGGTGAATACCGCCTCGCCCCGCCGGGGGCCCCGGTCGGCCGGGCCCGGTCCCGGCTATAATTTCTCGGGGGCGGGAGCGCGTGGTCGTGGTGAAGGAGGGTGAGTACGCGATCCGGGACCCGTCCCTGGCGCCGAAGGGTCGGGACATGATCGAGTGGGCCCGCGAGCACATGCCCGTGCTGCGGATCATCCGGGAGCGCTTCGAGGAGGAGCGGCCGCTGGAGGGGCTCACGGTGGGGATGACCCTGCACCTGGAGGCGAAGACGGCGGTTCTCGTGGAGACGCTGATGGCGGGCGGCGCGGAGGTGGCGATCACGGGGTGCAACCCGCTGTCGACGAAGGACGAGGTGGCGGCGGCGCTGGTGGAGGAGGGGGTGCACGTGTACGCGTGGCGCGGGGAGACGCGGGAGGAGTACTACGAGAACATCGACCGGGTGCTGAGCCACGAGCCGGATATCCTCGTGGACGACGGGGCGGACTGCATCACCCGGGTGCACCTGGAGCACCCGGAGCTGGCCGATCGGATCATCGGGGCGACGGAGGAGACGACGACCGGCGTGCAGCGGCTCCGGGCCATGCACCGGGACGGGAAGCTCAGGTTCCCGGTGATCGCGGTGAACGACGCGCGGACGAAGTACCTCATGGACAACCGGTACGGGACGGGGCAGAGCGCGCTGGACGGGCTGATGCGGGCGACGAACGTGCTGATCGCGGGGAAGACGGTCGTGGTCGCCGGGTACGGCTGGTGCGGTCGGGGCATCGCGCGGCGGGCGCGGGGTCTGGGCGCGGACGTGATCGTGGTGGAGGTGGACCCGATCCGGGCGATGGAGGCCGTGTTCGACGGGTTCCGGGTCATGCCGATGGACCGGGCGGCGGAGGAGGGGGACATCTTCATCACGGCGACCGGCAACCGGGACGTGATCCGCGGCGAGCACATCGAGCGGATGAAGGACGGGGCCATCCTCGCCAACGCCGGCCACTTCGACGTGGAGATCGACAAGGAGTACCTGGAGGAGCATTGCGAGGAGAAGGTCGAGCGGCGCGGGGGGCTGGTCACGGAGTACCGCATGCCGGACGGGCGCCGGATCTACCTCGTGGCGGAGGGCCGGCTCGTGAACCTCGCGGCGGGCGAGGGGCACCCGATCGAGATCATGGACATCAGCTTCGCCCTGCAGGCCCTCTCCGTCGAGCGGCTGGCGCGGGAGGGCGAGTCGATGGAGCCGGGCGTGTACGAGGTCCCGTCCGAGATCGACCGGCGGGTCGCCGAGCTGAAGCTCGAGTCGATGGGCGTCGAGCTCGAGGAGCTCACGCCGGAGCAGCGGGAGTACCTGAGGAGCTGGAAGGAGGGCACGTGATCCGACCATGCGCGTGTTCCTGCCCGAACCGGACGAGCGGGCCCGCCGCCTCGCCGAGGAGCACGGCCTGCGCCCCTACATGGTCGCCCGGTACCTCCGGTTCCTGGGGCGCCGGGAGACCCGAGAGCTCCTGGAGCACCTTGACGACGTCCGCCCCGCCCTCCGCACCAACACCCTCCTCGTCACCCCGGAGGACCTGCGGAGGCAGCTCGAGGGGAAGCGCGGCTTCAGGCTGGAGCGCTGTCCCGAGCCCATCGACGAGGGCTTCTGGGTGGTGGAGGAGCCTCCCATCTCCCTGGGCGCCACCCTCGAGTACATGCTCGGGTACTACGTGCCGCAGGACGCGGCCTCGATGGTCCCGCCCGTGGTCCTCGACCCGCGGCCCGGCGAGCGCGTGCTCGACGCGTGCGCGGCCCCGGGCGGGAAGACCACGCACCTCGCCCAGCTCATGCGCAACGAGGGCACGCTGATCGCCATCGACGTCGACCCGGACCGAGTCCGCAAGCTGAAGAGCAACCTGCACCGCTGCCGCGTGGCGAACTGCCTCGCCCTGCGCATGAACGCCCTCGACCTGCCCCGAACCGACTGGGAGTTCGACCGCGTGCTCCTGGACGTGCCGTGCACGGGCGAGGGCGTCATCCACAAGGACCCCAGCCGGCGGCGCAGCCGGGACCCCGAGGACATCGAGCACTGCGCCCGCCTGCAGCGTCGCCTCCTCCGGGCCGCCGTCGAAGTGCTCAAGCCGGGCGGCGTCCTCGTCTACTCCACCTGCACGTTCTCCCCGGAGGAGAACGAGCTCAACGTGCAGTACGCGGTCGAGGAGCTGGGCCTGGAGCCCGAGCCCGTGGACATCGACTGGGCCGAGCCCGGGCTTCGGGTACCCGGCGTGGACCGGGAGGTGCGGGAGGCCTGCGCCCGGTTCTACCCCCACCGGCACGGCACGGAGCTCTTCTTCGTCGCCCGGCTCCGCAAGCCCCTCGGCTAAGGCCCCACCGATCATTACAAGGTCACCAAGGGATTCCCTCGTCATCGGGGCCCCGTGGACGCGACCCTCGAGTTCGAGCTCACCCTCACCGAGCTGGACGTGCCCGGGCCCGTGCGACAGGACGCGGTCGGGCTCCTGAGGTGCGCGCTCAACGCCCTCGAGGGCGCCGAGGCGCGCGTCACCGCCCGGCACCGTCGCGAGGCCCGGGCCGTGATCGAGGCCGAGGACGCCAGGGTTAGCGTGATCGTCGAGCTCGGTTCCGACCGGCCCCGGCTCTCCGCCACCGTCGACGACCCGAGCATTCCGGAGGAGGTGCTCGCCTGCGCGGCCGAGACCGGGGTGCGCTCGTTCTCCTTCGACCTTCAGGGGGAGGGGCTGCGGGTCCAGGGCCGGTTCGACGTGGGGTACGTGCAGGTCGAGGTCGTGGGCGGTGAGCGGGGTCGGGAGCTGCTGGACCGGCTGAGGGAGCGGGGGCTGCGCGTCGTCGAGGTCTGAGGCGTCGGCAAAGGGGGAGCTCCTCATCCCGGGCTCGGCCGTGCGGAGACCTCCTCATCCGGCCGCGAGCCTCTCGCAGAGGCTAACGAACCTTTCGCGGGCGTTCCCCCCGAACAGCTCCCGGCCCCGCTCGCCCATCTCCCGCCACCGCTCCTCCCCCGCCTCCAGGGCCTTTCGAACCGCCCGCAGGACGCTCTCCTCGTCCGCGGCGTCCTCCGCCGCGAAGGCGACGCCCAGCCGCTCGAGCTTCTTGGCCGTCACGTACTGGTGGTCCCGAAGGACGTCCCGGCGGGGTAGGACGACGATCGGCTTCCCGAGCGCGGCCGCCTCGACGGGGGTGGCACCGCCCAGGCACACGACCAGCCGGGCCGCCTTGAGCAGGGCGGGGAAGTCGTGGAAGAACCGGCGCACGACCGCCCGGCGGCAGCGGCCCTCCAGCTTCCGGCTCAGCCGCTCCGGGTCCATGGCCCGCCCCGTGTTCACCACCACGTCCCAGTCCTCGAGGAGCCCCTGCTCGGCGCAGGTGATCAGCGCGCGCAGCGCGGGCTCGTACCCGCCGGAGCCGGTCGTCCACACCAGCACCCGCTCGCCCAGGCCGTACCGCTCCCGGGCCTCCTCCGGGTCCGCCTCGTCGAAGGCCCTGGGGAGCACGATGCCGACGGCCACGGCCCGGTCCCCGTAGTACTCCTTCAGGTCCCGGTCCCACACGCCGATGAGGTCCGCGCAGTACTTGGCGACGCGGCCGGAGACGGACACGACGTCCGTGGGCTCGTAGTGGGCGACGGGCAGGCCGCGGAGCTTGCCGGCGACCATGGGTCCGATCGCCACGCCGGCCCCGGTGGAGAGCACGAGGTCCGGGTTCACCCGGTCCAGCGCGCGTCGGGCGCGCAGGAGGTTGCGCAGGCCCCCGAGGGCGGCGCGCCAGGCGGGGTCCCCGACGCGACGTGGTCGCGGTAGGCCGATGCGCTCCCGGAAGCCGGCCCGGTCCAGCCGCTCCCGGGCCTGCTCGGAGTCCTCGTTCACGGCGAAGACCACCTCGTGGCCCCGGTCCTCGAGCTCCTCGGCGAGGGCCACGGCCCGGGTGAGGTGACCACCGTCCCCTGAAGCTATTAGCACGCGCACCGTCGACGCCCCCAGGGTAGCGGTCTTGGGCGTGCAGGTGGGCATCGTCGGGAAGCCGAACGTGGGCAAGAGCACGTTCTTCGCGGCCGCGACGCTGTCCCCGGTGGAGACGGGTAACTACCCGTTCACCACGGTCGACCCCAATAAGGGCGTGGCGCACGTGGTGGACGAGTGCCCGTGCCGGCGGTTCGGGGTCGAGTGCGACCCGCGCAACTCCGAGTGCGTGGACGGGCGCCGGTTCGTCCCGGTGGAGCTGATCGACGTGGCGGGCCTCGTGCCGGGGGCGCACGAGGGTCGGGGGCTGGGGAACCAGTTCCTGGACGATCTCCGGCAGGCGACGGTGCTGATTCACGTGGTGGACGCGGCGGGGGCGACGGACGAGGAGGGGCGCCCGTGCGAGCCGTGCTCGCGGGACCCGGTCGAGGACGTGCGGTTCCTGGAGCGGGAGCTGGACGAGTGGATCGCGGGCATCCTGTCGCGGGACTGGGACCGGACGGTGAAGCGGGCGAGCCTGGAGAAGAAGCCGGTGTCGGAGGTGCTGCGGGAGCGGCTGGCGGGGATCGGGGTCTCGCTGGAGGACGTGGAGCGGGCGCTGGACGAGTCGGGGGTGCCGGACAACCTCGAGGAGTGGTCGGAGGAGGACCTGCGCCGGTTCGCCCGGGAGATCCGGCGGGTGAACAAGCCGATGGTCATCGCGGCGAACAAGGCGGACGTGGACTGCGCGGAGGAGTACATCGAGCGGTTGAAGCGCGAGGTGGAGTACCCGGTCGTGCCCACGTGCGCGGAGGCCGAGCTGGCCCTCCGTCGGGCGGCGGAGCGGGGGCTCATCCGGTACCTGCCCGGGGAGGGGGACTTCGAGGTCCTGAAGGAGGACGAGCTCAGCGACCGGCAGCGGGAGGCGCTGGAGTTCATCCGGGAGCGGGTGCTGGAGCGGTGGGGATCGACGGGCGTCCAAGAGGCGCTCAACACGGCCGTGTTCGACGTGGCCGGGATGATCCTGGTCTACCCGGTGGAGAACGAGAGCAAGCTCTCGGACTCGGAGGGTCGGGTGCTGCCGGACGCGTTCCTGGTGCGGAAGGGGACCACGGTCCGCGAGCTGGCCTACAAGATCCACACCGATCTCGGGCAGAGTTTTAATAGGGCGGTGGTGCTGAGGCCGGACGGATCGCGAGAGGTGGTGGGTGAGGACTACGAGCTCGAGCACGGGGACGTGGTCAAGATCCAGACCTCGTGAGCCTCGGGGGTGGGCCCCGCTGGTGGTTCCTGCCCTCATCCTGTGCCTGCTCGCCGGGCTCATCGGCCCGGCCGCGGGCGCGGACGTGACCTCGGCCGCGACGGAGGCCGGTAAGGGCGCGCCCGCGTCCCAGCCGGAGGTTAACACCCCGCCCAGCGAGGCGGTGAAGCCGACGGTCCCCGAGCCCAAGCGTGAGGTTAAGAGGGTCGAGGTGCGGTCCAGCGGTCCGGAGGAGGTGAGCGAGCGGTCGGAGGAGAGCGTGCGGTCCGAGGCGGGGGCGGGATCGACCCGGACGACCGAGGAGAAGCGAGAATCGAAGCCGCGGGAGGAGACGGGTGAAAAGACCGCGGGCGGGCTGAAGGAGCGGCTGCGCCAGCCGGACACGGCGGAGCGTAGCACCGTGAACGCTCAGCTGTTGGTGGGCGCGCTGATCGCGGCCCTGGTGGGCCTCTACAGCATCGGGAAAAACGGCAGGAGGGGCGCGTCGAAGATCCCGGCCGCCTAATCGGTGCCCTTCATCAGCTCGTCCGCGGCCCGGATCGCGGCCTCCGCGGCTTTTTCCACCGCCTCCTGGATTTCCCCGTCGGACAGCTCGCTCAGCGGGTGCACGGTGACCTCCACGCGCACGTCCACGTCGTCGCCGTCGATCACCACGCGTACGTCCACGTCCTCCAGGTCCCGCTTGGGAATCAGCCGGTAGAGCTCGCGCAACGCCGCCTCCTGGATTTTTTCCACGCTCCGGGGATCGAGCCGACGGGGCAATGGCGCGTTAGGCGGCCCCTCCTCCCGCCTGTTGTTGCTGCTGCAGGACCTTCTGGAGGCGCTTCTGCAGGCTCTCGATCTGCTCCTGCACCCGCTTCTCCTGCTTCTCCAGCGTCTTGACGCGGAGCTCTAGGGTCTCCTTCCGATCCTCCAGCTCCTCCTTCACCTCATCCCGGTCCGCCTCGATGAGGAGGCCGCCCACGGTCTTGTAGATCTTCGTGTCCTCGTCGATCTCCTCCAGCTCCTCCAGCGCGCGCTCGATCTCGCGCAGCTGCATCTCGAGCTGCTGCTTCTGGGCCACGATCGAGCTCAGCTGCTGCTGGAGCTGTTGGAGCTGAGCCACCTGCTGCTCAACGTCCTGTTGCGCCATCCTCGGTCGACCCCCTCACGACCTCCAGTACGCGTTCGGACACGGTCAGGAGGCGGAGCGTTCCGGTGACGGAGGCCCTCAGCGCCGGGACGTCCTCGGCCTTGATGAGTATTTGTATGTTGTTACCCCGACGCTCGACCCGGATCTCGCTCCGTCGGGTCGGCATCGCCCGGAGGTCGGGGAGGACGGCCCCGTGGACGATGCGGGCGGCCCGCTCTGACGCGAGCTCCGCCTCGCACTCGAACTCGTGCAAGGGGCGACCCACCGCGCGTTCAGAGCCTGAACCGTCGGTCTCGGAGCTCGAACCGGCGGTAGAAGAGGGAGGGGCCGACCTTCCGGTCCCCCCGGTAGAAGGTGAGCGTGCCGAGGTGGGTGGGGTGGCTCTCGATCACGAGGAGGGCGTCGGCGAGCGCGTCCTCGAGCACGCGCTCAAGGGGACCCGTGCGCGGGACGAACTCGACGCCGAGGAGGTCGGCGAGTGCCTCGGCCACCTTCACGTGGCCGGAGACGGGGCGCTTGGACGTGGTGATCGCGAGGGTGCCCTCGACGTTGATGCGCTTCTCGTCGTGGGGGAACTCGCGCTGGAGCTTGACGCCTCCCAGGGAGAAGTAGAGGCGCTCGCGCGGGGGGAGCTCGGAGAGGTCCACGAGGGTGAGGCGGGCGGGGTTGCCCTTGGCCTCGGAGACGTACAGGAGGACCTCCGCGTCGTTCTCGAGGGCCTCGAGGACGGTGTCCCGGAGGTTCTTGGTGCCCCGTTGGATGTAGACGGCGTCGGGGAGGGCGCACTCGAGGTCGCGGCAGAGGGATCGGGTGCGGCGGGCGGGTCGCTGGGAGGTGGTGATGGCGGCGGGTCTCAACGGGCCTTGTACCTCCTGGGTACCGGGTGCCGCGGCTTCATGACGATGCGGAACCCGCAGTGGGTGCACCGGATGGGGTCCTCGTTGATGTTCAGCCGCACCCGCTTGCCGCAGCGCATGCAGACGTACTCGTACTTCTCCTCCTCTTCCTCCCCGTAGACGGGCATGCTACCGGCCCTCCTCTTCCTCGAGGGCCTTGCGGATGGCGCGCTTCACCATGCGCTGGGCCTCGGTCTCCGGGTAGTACGCGCCGCCGGCGAACTCCGCGCCGCACTTGGTGCACCGCCAGATGCCGGTGCCCACGCGCTTGACGGCCCGTCGGTGGCACACGGGGCACTCGTGCTTCTGGCGCTGGACGGACTCGATCTCGGCGACGCGGCGTCGGATGCGCATTCCGTACCGGGGGCCGAACCGGCCGGCGGGCCCGACCTTCTGGGTGCGGCCCAACGCGGTTCACCCCCTTGGGCGCGCTCAGAGCTGCGCCTTGACGACTCTCCTAATTTCTTCCGCCTTCTTCACGGCGAGGTCGATGGCGTCGTCGAGGAGGTGCTCGGGGAGGGAGCCGCGCTCGCCCTTCTGGACCGCGCAGATGCGGCCCTCCTCGGTCACGGTGACGGTGACGCGGGCGTCCATGACGACCTCCTCGTCCAGGCAGGGGTCGACGAGGAGGTGCTCGTCCACGAGGGCGAGGGTCACGGAGACGGGGAAGTCGCGGACCTCGAGGGGGGTCGTCTCGGTCTCGTCGACCTCGACCTCGTCGTCCACGACCTCGGCCCGGGGGACTCTGGTGCGGTGGAGGGCGGCGACGGAGGCGAGGAGGGAGGCGTCGAAGAGGTTCCCGTCGTGGTCCAGCACGTGGATGTCGACGAAGGTGACCCAGCAGTGCTCGCCCTCCTGGATGCAAAGGGACTTGAGGTCGATCATCTCGGACTCGCGGATGCCCCGGTCCACGACGCGGGAGAGCTCGATGGCGTTCTCGTCGGGGGGTCCGGGCTCGAAGGTGGGGTCGGCGAGGGGGACGAGCTCGGCGTTCACGGCGAGGGCGCCCTCGTCGGGGGTGTCGGGGTAGGGCGTGCCGACCTCCAGCTTGACGCCGACGACGAGCTGGGTGTTGCCCAGGTGGATGAGGGCGGAGCCGTTGGCCTTGGAGATCACGTCCGTGCGGAGCTCGATGGGTCGGAACTCCTCGAAGTCGCGGCCGTCCACGCGCTCGCCGGCCCGGAGGGCCTCCAGGACCTCGTGCCGCTTGAGCCGGGCGAGCAGGTCCTGGTCCAGGGGCAAGCGTCGGGTCCCCTCACTCCTCCTCCCCGTACTTCCGCTTGAGCGCCCGGCGCTGCTCCTTGTAGATGATCTTGCAGCCCTTCTTGGCCAGCCGGATGGCCTTCTTGAGCTCCTCCGGGGTCATGTCCCCGTCCATCTGGAGGAGGGTGATCTCGCCCTCCTTGGGCATCATGGCGAGGGGCACATCCGCCTCCCCGTGCCCATCCTCGTAGTACATGGGGTCGAGCACGATGTGACCGTCCACCTTGCCCGCGGCGCAGGCGGCGACGAGGTCCCGCATCTCGATCCCCGCGTCGGCGAGGGCGACCGAGGCGGCCGTGATCCCGGCGCACCGGGTGCCCGCGTCCGCCTGCAGGACCTCGACGAAGATGTCGATGGCCGTGCGCGGGTAGTACTCCGTGAAGATCGCCGGCTCCAGCGCCTCCTTGGACAGCTTGGAGATCTCGATGGAGCGCCGGTCGGGGCCCGGGCGCTTTCGCTCGTCCACGGAGAAGGGGGCCATGTTGTAGCGGAACCGCACCACGGCCCGGTCCGGCTTCTGCTTGTGCCGTGGGTGCAGCTCCCGGGGCCCGTACACGGCCGCTACGATCCGGTTCGCGCCCACCTCCACGTACGCGGACCCGTCC
This sequence comes from Methanopyrus sp., assembly GCF_053997775.1. Taxonomy (NCBI): domain Archaea; kingdom Methanobacteriati; phylum Methanobacteriota; class Methanopyri; order Methanopyrales; family Methanopyraceae; genus Methanopyrus; species Methanopyrus sp. Next base: position 42,558 of record NZ_JBMXXF010000057.1, on the reverse strand, counting down.
GCGCGCTTGAGCACGCCGGCGCGGATCTTGATCGGTCGCATCTCGTCGGGCTTCCGACCGTCCAGCCGGAGCCCGTCCTCCGAGATCAACCGCTCCGGCTCCTCCTCCGGCATGCGCGCTCACCACCGCGCGAGCCTCCTGAGGTTGGACCTTAACCACTCGGTCAGGCCCTTCAGGTGGGAGCGGCGCTCGATCTCGCGCAGGGCGCGGGCCGCCAGCGCCTCCCGCCGGCTCTTCGGCTCCTTCCGGGCCCTCACGTAGATCCGCCCGTTGGCCCCCACGATGATGTCGCACTCCAGCTCCCGCTTGAGCATGCGGATCATGGAGCCCTCGCGCCCGATCACCCGGGGCACCTTCACCGGGTCGATGTCGACCACGCGGCCCCCCTCCAGGCGGCCCAGCCGCACCGGGGCGTCCTCCTCCAGGATGGAGAGCTCGGTCTGCTGGACCGGGTTGACCTCCTTGACGACCGCCGCGATCACGTCCCCCTCCCGGAGGTACCGCGACAGGTCCGTCTCGATCAGGTCCACCTCCTCCTCCAGCGCGTTGGAGACGTGCAGGGTGGCCGGCAGCGGGGCCCGGATGTCGACGAGCCAGGTGGAGAATCGGACCTCCCGCACGACGCCGACGACGAGGTCGCCCGGCGTGGGCCGGTAGGGGCCCGCGAGCGGGATGACCCGGATCGTGCGCCCCTGGATGTCGGCGAGGCCGGTCACCTTGGAGTACACCCGGTCCCCCTCCGTGTAGGTCCCGTCGCTGGCCACGACCTGCCCCTCGGCCAGCAGCTCGCCCGGGGTGACGACCTCCCGGTCCTCCACGTGCAGCTCGTACTCCGGCAACGCGCTCACCTCGGCACGCGGTCCGGTAGCCTTGGGATCGCGTTCGCGGCGAGCTCGAGCGCGCGCTCGGCGTCCTTCAGGTCGAGGACCTCGGCGGGCGAGTGGAGGTACCGGGTGGGCACGCCGATCACGCCGGCCGGGACGCCGCCCCGGGTGACGTGGATCGCGGTCGCGTCGGTCGTCCCGCCCTCACCCACCTCGAGCTGGTACGGGAGGTCCAGCTCCCGGGCGGTCTCGATGAGGAGCTCGCGGACCCGCGGGTGAGCGATCAGCCCGCGCCCGCTCGCGTCCACGACGGTGATGGCGGGCCCCTTCCCCAGCTTCAGCTCCGCCTCCTTGACCCCGGGCACGTCCCCGGCGACCGCGGTCTCGAGCACGAGGGCCGCGTCCGGGTAGAGCTCGAAGGCCGACGTCCGGGCGCCCTTCAGCCCGACCTCCTCCTGCACGGTCCCGACGAGGTGGACGGTGGGATGCTCCTCGTCCCACTCCTCCGCCAGCCGCTCGGCGAGCGTCAGGAGGAGCGCCACGCCGATCTTGTCGTCCAGCCCGCGCCCGTTCACGCGGGTGGAGGCCAGCCGGGTGAACTCGCCCTGGAGGACGCCCACGTCGCCGACGCCGACGAGCTCCTCGGCCTCCTCCCGGTCCGACGCCCCGATGTCGATGAACATCTCCCGGTGCTCGGGGACCTTGCGCCGCTCCTTCTTCCGCTGCACGTGCGGGGGCTTGGTCCCGATGACCCCGGGGACCTTCTCGCCCTCCGCGTTGAGGATCACGACGCGGCTGCCGGGCAGGATCTTGTTGTCCACGCCGCCCAGCTTGGCGAACCGGAGGAAGCCCTGCTTGGTGATGGACTTGACGATGAGGCCGACCTCGTCCATGTGGGCGGCGACCATGACCTCGTAGTCGGAGCCCTCGAGCGTGCCGATCACGTTGCCCATCACGTCCACGTGCACGTCGTCGCAGTGCTCCTTGAGGACCTCGCGCACGTACTCGCGCACCTCGTCCTCGCGGCCCGGGGGCGCGGGCCGCTCGACCAGCTCGCGCAGGTGCTCCTCGATCCGACGCAAGGCCTACGGACCCTCCACCTTCTCCCGCTCCAGGATCTTGCTCTCGTAGTCGCCCTTCGTGATCTCGTTCAATCGCTCGAAGAAGTCGTCCTGCACGCCGGCCGGGAGCCGGACCACGGCGATCCAGGACCCGTCCTGCTGCCACTCCTCCTGCTCGATGTCCCCGTACTCCCGGACGACGCCCATGGCCTGGCCCGTGTACTTCGCGGGGATGCGGATGGCGACCTTCACCTCCTCGAACTTCAGCGGCAGGTGCGGGCGCAGCTGCTTGATCACCTCCTTCACCTGCTCCTCCGCGCTCTTCATGGGGTCGATGTGCACGCCCGCCTCCTCCATCGCCCGCTCGATCCGCTCCGGCGGGTGCGGGGCGCCCGTGCGCGGGTCCACGGCCCGTCGGGCGATCATGTGGATGATCTGCCGCTTAACCTCCTCCTGCATCTTCCGGCGCTGCTCCGCCGTGAGCTGGATCTGACCCTCCTTGATGATGATCTCCGCGACCTTCACCGGCTCGGTCGTGCCGAAGACCTCCTCCATCGCCTGCTCGGAGGCCCGCTCCCCCTTCCGCGCGTCCCGGAACACCTGCTCGACGGCCAGGATCTCCTCCACGTCGACGTCCTCGCCCTCCCGGAGCTTCCGCGCGCCCTCCGGGTCCACGAGGACCTCGAACCGCTCCCCGCCCTTCTCCAGCCGGGCCACGACGGCCTCCTCGAGGCTGACGCGCGCCATCCTACTCCGCCCCCTCACCCTCCGACTCCTCCGACTCCGCCTCGCCCACGACCCGCTGGAACACCTCCTCGATCCGCTCCCGCTCGAGCTTGCGGAACCCCTCCTCGTCCACCACGGCGATCTCCAGGTTCTCCACCGTCGTCTCCTCCCGGGAGGCCTCGTAAAGGGCCCGCACGGCGAGCTCGACCGCCTCGTCCAGGGACATGTCCTCCCGGTACTCCTCCTCGAACACGTCCAGCGCCTCCTGGCGGCCCTCCCCGATCGCCGTCGCCTTGTGCTCGGTCAGCGCCCCGCTCGGGTCCGTCTCGAAGAGCCGGCAGCCCTTCGTGTCCACGCCCGCGACCAGCAGCGCGGTGCCGAAGGGTCGGACGCCGCCGTGCTGCGTGTACACCTGCTTGAGGTCGCAGATGGACTTGACCAGCACGTCCACGTCGATGGGCTCGCCGTACGTGTACCGGTAGGTCTGCGCCTCGACCCGGGCGCGCTCCACCAGCACCCGGGCGTCCGCCACGAGGCCCGCGGTCGCGGCCCCGATGTGCGTGTCGATCTGGTACACCTTCTCGATGGACTCGGGCTCGATGAGCTTGGAGGTGACCCGCTTGTCCACGCCGAGGACCACGCCCTCCTTCACCTTGATCCCGAGCGCGGTCGTGCCGCGCTTGACCGCCTCGCGCGCGTACTCCACCTGAAACAGCCGGCCGTCGGGGCTGAACACGGTGATCGCGCGGTCGTACGCGGTCTGCGCCGGCTGCATGACCGTCACCCCTCAGGCTCGGGGTCCTCGTAACTCGTGTACGCGACAACCCGGCCCTCCTCCACCACGTCCACCTCGCCGTTCTCGTAGATCCAAAAGGACCGGTCGCCCACGCGCTCCACGTCCCACCGCGGAACCCGGGAGAGAAACCGCTCCGCCCCTTTAACCGTTCCGGAGGTGCCCAGGACCTCCAGAAACACCCGCCCCAGCTCGGGATCCCGCCGGTACAGGGACAGGGCCGCCCGCGCCCGGGACTCCCGCCCGCGCTCGACCCGGAGGATCCCCGCGCGGAGCCCCTCGTCCCACCGCATCAGCCAGGGCCGAACCTTGCCCATCCCCACGGGCCCGAGCACGTCGCGCAGGGCCCGGAGGACGAGGTCCCGCGCCCCGTCGAAGTCCAGCCGCTCGAGCCGCTCGGACCAGACCTTGAACGCGATGTAGCGCCACCGGGGGCGCAGGGTGGACGTGAGCCTAACCATGGCCCACCACCGCCACGCCCGGGACCACGAACACGTGCTTGCAGGCCACGTTCCAGCGCAGGAGCTCCCTCGGGGCCTCCACCAGCGCCTCCCGGGCCTCCCCCTCGCTCAGGCCCAGCAGGTCGAGCACGTCCTCCAGCTGCCGGGCGGGGAGCAGCTCCAGCGGGTCGCGGGCGCCGAGGGCGACGGTCAGCGGGAAGCGCTTCCTCCGGCGCATTCGGAGCAGGTCCCGGAGTCGCGAGACCTGCCAGGCGAGGCGCTCCCCGCTCCGTCGGAGCAGCCGGGCGAGGTCAATCTCCACGTACGTGCGCTTCTCCCGGGCGAGCTCGAGCTCGTGCTTGCCGAGGCCCGCGTGCGGGTTGCCCCGCTCCGGGTGGGAGAGCGCGTCCACGCGCGTGTCGCCGAGCGCGGTCCGGTTGATCCCGGGCCGCCCGCCCCCCACGGCGAGGTAGTACACGAGCGGGCGCACGCGGGGGATGGCCCGGCGGAGCGCGCCCGGATCCTCGGCCTCGAGCTGGCACCCGGGGAGAACCAGCGCGTCGACGCGATCCCGGAGCTCGGCCGTCTCCTCGGCCAGCCACTCGAGCTCGTCCAGGTCGGGCTCCTCGGCGCGGAGCCGGAGGGTGAGGATGACGACCTCGTAGCCGAGCCGGTCGGTGGCGAGGGCCATGCGGAGGGGGTCGACCTCGTCCACGTGGACGCGGAGGGCGAAGCGCTCGGCCCGTCTCAGTCGGTCGAGAAGATACCGAGCCGTTTCAGGGCCTCGATCCCGCCCTCCCGGCTCGCCGGGTACGCCTCGAGGTTCAGCTTCACCCGGACCACGTCGTCCGCGTCCGATACCCGGAGCTCCCCCTGGTACGCGCTCTGCTTGTCGAACCGGATGTAAAAGTTCCCGTGCTCGTCCACGCGGCGCTCGATCTCCTCCCAGACCCGCCGCTTCTCCTCCTCCGGCAGGTGCCTGCGCCAGTGCTCGAGCACGCGCTCGATGTGGGGGCGCCGGGTCAGCCGCACCTGGAAGATCGTGATCGGGTTCCCGTGGTGGCCCTCCGCGTAGAAGGTCTCGACCTCGACGTCGTCCTCCTCCGTTACGCCTCCGAGAACGTTTGACAGCGCCTCGAGCACCTTCTCCTCGTCCTCCGTCGCGTGCGCGATCACCCGGGCGGAGAGGCTGTTGACGGGGAGGGACAAGCGCCGGTGGGCCCCGTTACTTCCCGCGCCTCCGGTGCGCGCGGAGGCTCGGTCGCACCTTCTCCGCGCCCTTACCGCGCCGCCTCAGACCGCGCGCCTTCTTGCCCGCGCCCGTCTTGCCCCGGAACACCCGACCCTTCTGGGACTTCTGGCAGATCCAGTTGATCCGGTGGTCGCTCTTGATCTGCGGGTGGTGCGGGTCGACCATGATCACCTCGTAGTACTTGTACTGGCCGTCCTCGCCCACCCAGTACGAGTTCAGCACCTCCAGGTTCGGGTACTTCCGCTGGGCCCGCTCCTCCGCGATCCACCGCTTGCTCTTGCCCGGGGAGAACTTGTTCTTACCCATGCGCTTGGGTCGGCGGCCCTTCTTCGGCCGGGACTTGCGCCGACCGCCCTTGGGCACGCGGACGCGGACGACCACGTAGCCCGGCTTGGCGCGGTACCCGAGCCGGCGGGCCCGCTCGATCCGGGTCGGGCGCTTGACGCGCTGGACGGCGGGTCCCTTCCGCCACTTGGGCAGCCGCTTCTTCAGCAGCTCGCCCACGTACGAGTCCTTGGGCCGCTTCCACGCCTCGCGCTGGTACTTGTACATGGACATGGTTCCCGCTCCCCTCCCCGCGCCCGCGCCGGCCCGGGCTTAAGTGTTTACCCGAGGCTCACTCCTCCCGCACCTCCTCCAGCGCCTCGGCGATGAGCCTCCGCACCGCGTCCCGGCCCTCGCGCACCCGGGTCAGGAACACCTCGGTGGGCGTGAGGCGGTCGAGGACGGCGTCCACGAGCTCGTCCGTGGGCTCCTCGCCCAGCTCCTGCAGTCGGGCCCGGACGATCCCGCGCGCCGCCCGGATGACCTCCTCCGCGAACTGGGCGTCGGCGTTGTCGGCGAGGTGCACGATGAGGGCCTCCGGGGTGTTCGGGGGGACGGGGCTGCCCCGGCCGTGGTGGGCGGCGACCGCGTGGATCAGCTCCAGGGGGGCGCCGCGCGCGTAGAGCTCGGCGGTCACGGCGGTGAGGTGGTCGAGCCGGCGGGCGAAGTCGGAGTACTTGTACCCGGACTCGCTCTCCTCGTAGGAGGTGGCCTTGCCGAGGTCGTGGAGGAGGGCGGCGGCGAGGATGAGGTCCCGGTCGACCCGCACGCCGTAGACCTCCTCGAAGACCTCCGCCATGGCGAGGGCGAGCTTGGCGGTGGCGACGGTGTGCTCCAGGAGGCCGCCCGGGTAGGAGTGGTGCCCCTTGCGGCTGGCGGGGGCCTCCTCGAGGTCCATGGGTTCGGGCGCCTCCTCGTGCGAGAGGCCCTCCTCCAAAAGCTTCTTAACGAGGTCGCGGAGCTCGGCGTCCTCGATGCGGTCGATCAGCCGCTCCAGCTCCTTCCTCAGGTCCTCTCGGGCCAACGCCGGCTCCCCTCGGGGGTTCTGACGGTGGTCGAGGGGCGTTCCTTTCTGCTGGGAGAGTAGGGTGCCGGAGCGGGTCCGCATCTTCGACACGACGCTGCGGGACGGGGAGCAGACGCCCGGGGTCAGCCTGACGAAGGAGGAGAAGCTGACGATCGCGCGGAAGCTGGACGAGTTCGGCGTGGACACGATCGAGGCAGGGTTCCCGGTGGCGAGCGAGGGCGAGTTCGAGGCGGTCAAGGCGATCGCCGGCGAGGGTCTGGACGCGGAGGTGTGCGGGCTGGCGCGCTGCGTCCGGAGGGACATCGACGCGGCGGTCGAGGCGGGCGTGGACTGCGTGCACGTGTTCATCGCCACGTCGGACATCCACCTGAAGCACAAGCTGGAGATGAGTCGGGAGGAGGCGCTGGAGCGGGCGGTGGAGGGGGTCGAGTACGCGAAGGAGCACGGGGTGACGGTGGAGTTCTCGGCGGAGGACGCGACGCGAACCGACCCGGACTTCCTGCTGGAGGTTTATAAAGCTACCGTGGAGGCGGGCGCGGACCGGATCAACGTGCCGGACACGGTGGGCGTGATGACCCCGCCGCGCATGTACCGGCTGGTCCGCCGGATCGTGGACGCGCTCGACGTGCCCGTGAGCGTGCACTGTCACGACGACTTCGGGCTGGCCGTGGCGAACTCGCTGGCCGCCGTGGAGGCGGGCGCGGAGCAGGCGCACGTGACCGTGAACGGGATCGGGGAGCGGGCGGGGAACGCGTCGCTCGAGCAGTTCGTCATGGCCCTGAAGGCCCTCTACGGGCTCGACCTGGACGTGAGGACGGAGATGCTGGTCGAGCTGTCCCGGCTCGTCGAGCGGCTCACGGGCGTGGTCGTCCCGCCCAACGCGCCGATCGTGGGCGAGAACGCGTTCGCGCACGAGTCCGGGATCCACTCGCACGGCGTGATCAAGTGCGCGGAGACGTACGAGCCGATCCGGCCGGAGGACGTGGGGCACCGGCGCCGGATCGTGCTCGGCAAGCACGCGGGCCGGCACGCGATCAAGAAGAAGCTGGAGGAGCTGGGGATCGAGGTGGACGAGGAGCAGCTGCGGGAGATCGTGCGCCGGGTGAAGGAGCTGGGCGACAAGGGCAAGCGGGTGACCGAGGAGGACCTGGAGGCGATCGCCCGGGACGTGGTGGGCGAGGTGCCCGAGTCCGAGGCGGCGGTCCGGCTGGAGGAGTTGGCCGTCATGACGGGGAACCGGGTCACGCCCACCTCCTCCGTGCGCGTGCGCCTGAAGGGCGAGGAGCGGAGCGCGGCCGCGACGGGCGTGGGGCCCGTGGACGCGGCCCTCCGGGCCCTGCGGGAGGCGATCGAGGAGCTGGGCCTGGACGTGGAGCTCCGGGAGTACCGGCTGGAGGCGGTCACCGGGGGCACCGACGCGCTGGCGGAGGTGGTCGTGAAGCTGGAGGACGAGGAGGGGAACGTGGTCACGGCCCGCGGGGCCTCCGAGGACATCGTGATGGCCAGCGTCCGGGCCTTCGTCAGCGGCGTGAACCGGCTGGTCCAGCGGCGGGAGGAGGGCTAGACCGGGGACTCCAGCCCCAACCGCTCCGCGACCTCCCGGACCGCACGCACCGACCCCTCCGGTAGCCGCAGACCCTCCCGGAGCGCCCGCTCCCGGCGCCGGAACTCCGGCTCACCCGGCAGCAGCACCTCCTCCCCCGACTCCTTCACCTCCGCCACCAGCCGCTCCAGCCGCTCGAAGTACTCGTGCTCGTCGACCAGCGCGGAGAGGTCCAACGCCGCGAACAGGTCGCCCTTGTTGCACGGGACCGTGGGATCCGTCGTGCCCCGCACCTCCCGACCGGCCGCCGCCCCCACGGCCGGGCCCGCGAGCACCTCCAGCGCCAGCCCGAGCGCGTACCCCTTGTGACCGCCGAACGGGAGCAGGGCCCCCTCCAGCGCCCGCTCCGGGTCCGTGGTGGGCTCACCGTCCGGGCCCACGGCCCAGCCCTCCGGGATCTCGCGCCCCTCCTTCCGCGCCTGCAGGATCTTCCCCCGGGAGACGCGGCTGGTGGCCATGTCCACGACGATGGGCGGACCGTCCCGGCGCGGGAGCGCGATGGAGATCGGGTTCGTCCCCAGCACGGCCCGAGAGCCCCCGTACGGGGCGACCGCCGGCTCGGTCCCGCAGGTGGCGAACCCCACCATCCCCCGCTCGGCGATCAGCGTCGTGTAGTACCCGGCGATCCCGTAATGGGAGGCGTTCCGGACCGCCACCACCCCCACCCCGTGCTCCCGGGCCAGCTCCACGGCCTTCAGGGCGGCCCGACGCCCCACCACATGCCCCAGCGAGTGGGCAGCGTCGTACACGAGGACGGCCCCGCGCCGCGAGACCCGCCTGAGGGTGGTCTCGGCGCGGATGGCGCCCCGCTCGAGGCCCTCAACGTACCCGGGGAGCCGCAGGACGCCGTGCGAGTGGAAGCCGCGGAGATCCCCCTCCACGATCGCCTCGGCCGCGACCTCGGCGTCCCGCCGGGGGACACCCACGCTCGAGAGGGCTTCGGCCACGAAGGCCCGGAGCTCGCGCGGGTCAACCCTCAACGCTCATCCTCCCGGAGCGCCCTGGTGAAGCGGACCTTGATCTCCTCCGGGGTGAGGTCGATCAGCGGCACGTCCGCGTTGCCGGGCTCCACCTCCAGCCGGACCATCCGGGGACCGCGGGCGTCGAGGGCCCGCTCCAGCGCGGTCCGGGCCCCCTCCGGGTCGTCCGCCTCGTAGTACCGCAGCCCGTGCGCCCGGGCGACCCCCTCCCAGTCGATGAGGTGGGATGGGGTGGGCTGGTCGCCGGTGGTCGCGTACGTGGAGTTGTCGACGAGGACGAGCGTGTAGTTCTCCGGGGACTCCTGCGCGATCGTGGGCAGGATGCCCATGTTCATCATGAGGCCGCCGTCTCCCTCGACGGCGAGCACCTCGCGCTCCGTGGTCAGCGCGAGGCCGAGGCCGACGGAGCAGGACTGCCCCATCGCGCCGAGCAGGTAGAAGTTGAGCGGCCGATCGTGCGCGTGGTACAGCTCCCGGGCCGGGAAGCCGAGGTGGACGGTGACGATCGCGTCGTGCCGGTCCGCGACCTGGCCCACGACCCTCAGGGCCTCGATGCGGCGCATTCGACGACCCCCGGAGGAACATACTAAAGATGGGAGGCCGGCGGCGCCGGGTGGGGCGCGGATGAAGGCGTTTGAGCGGTCGATCCGGGTCCCGAGGGTGGACGGTGCCACGGTTATGCTGGACAAGGGGTTGACCCCGGAGTTCGTGCGCTCGTTCTTGAGGATGGCGGGGGAGTACGTGACCGGCGTGAAGATGGGTTGGGGCACGGCCCGGCTGATCGATCGGGAGATCGTGGAGGAGAAGGTGGAGCTGTACGCGGACGCGGGGCTGGACGTGTTCCCGGGCGGCACGCTGGCGGAGATCGCCGTGTCTCAGGGCACGTTCGAGGACTTCCTGAGCGAGCTGGACGAGCTGGGGTTCAACGCGGTCGAGATCTCGGACGGCATGATCCCGATGTCCATCGAGCGGAAGTGCGAGCTGATCGAGCTCGCGCGGGAGCACGGGTTCACGGTGTACGCGGAGGAGGGGAAGAAGCGGGACGAGGAGTACTCGGTCCTGTCCCCGGCGGACATGGTGGGTCGGATGGTGAGGTGCGTGGAGGCGGGCGCGGAGTACGTGATCGTGGAGGCGCGGGAGAGCGGGGAGCACGGGCCGATGGGGGCGGAGAAGCGGGAGCGGGTGCGGATCCTGTCGGAGATCGTGAAGGGCGTCGGGATCCGGCGCGTGATGTTCGAGGCGCCGGAGAAGGAGCAGCAGTTCGAGCTGATCGTGAAGTTCGGCCCGGAGGTGAACATCGCGAACGTGCCGCCGGATGAGGTCATTCCGCTCGCGACGCTGCGGGCCGGGCTGCGGGCCGAGACGATGGGTCGCGTGGCGCTGGACGGTGAGTAGCCTTGAGCGTGGACGAGCGGATCGTGGAGGCGCTGGAGCGGGCCGGCATCACCTTCGCCTGCTGGCTCCCCTGCTCCCTACTGGGCGGCGTGATCGAGCTGCTGGAGGAGCACCCGGACATCAGAACCGTGCGCGTCTCCCGGGAGGAGGAGGGCGTCGGGATCTGCGCGGGGGCGGCGCTGGCCGGGGAGAGGCCCGCGCTGGTCATGCAGAACTCGGGGCTCGGGAACGCGGTCAACGCCCTCTGCTCCCTCACCCTCACCTACCGGCTCCCGCTGCTGATGCTCATGAGTCACCGGGGCTACCTGCACGAGGACATCCCGGCGCAGGTGGGGATGGGGAAGGCCGCGCCCCGGATCCTGGAGGCGCTCAACCTGCACACGTACGTGGTGGAGCGGCCCGAGGACCTGGACGTGATCGAGGGCGCGTGGCGGACGGCGGAGTCCGCCGGCGAGCCCGTGGGCGTGTTCCTGACGCCGCGCCTGTGGGCGTCAGAGTGAGTCGGTGAGCTCCTCGAACGCGTAGTAGTTGACGTCGAAGTCGTTGTCCACGACGGCGACGACGAGGTCGAACTCGGTGCCCCGGAGGGACCGCACCCACCGCAGGACGTCCTCGGGCGTGAAGTCGTCGGTCTCCTCGTGCAGCACCTTCACCGCGATCCGCTCGTCCTCGCCCCGGAAGGCGCGGAAGTCGGTGCCGAACCGACGGCCCGGCTTGGGCTTCCAGCCGCGCTGCCGCAGGTCCGCGTAGACGGCGTAGCGGACCGGGAACCGCGGGTCCTCTCGCAGGAACGCCTCGATCAGCCGGTCCAGCGTGAGCCTCTCTCCCTCCCTTTTGACCTCCAAGCGGCCCACCTCGCAGAGGAACGTCGCCTCCTCGGGCCAGAGCCAGAGTCCCTCCCGGGACGGCTTGCCGTACATGGAGGAGTAGAGCCGGTTCGCCTGGCGCTTGTTCCGGACCAGGACCTTCCCCTCCCGCAGCTCACCGGTCACCGTCATCGAGCACCACCCGCAGGACCGTGTCCCCCACCCGCACCTCGTCCCCCTCGAACACGAGCCACCAGGGTCGGGTCACCCGGCGCCCGTTGACCCGGACCTGGCCCCGCCTGATCAGCTCGCGGGCGCGCCGGCGACTCTCCGCGACGCCCGACGCGACGAGGAACTGGTCGAGCCTCAGGCCGCCGACGGGCGCCCTCAGCCCGGCTCCCCGCCCTCCTCCCGCTTGGGCACGCGCGGCTTCCTCACCTCGTAGATCGGCTTGCCGTCGATCGTCTCCGGCGCCAGCCAGTCGATCACCTTGTCGACATCGTCCGGGTCCTTCGGGAAGATCTCCACGACGATCGGGCCCAGGGGGGACTCCCCGCCCTCCGAGAAGCTCACCGCGTTGGCGAACGCGGCCTGCTTGTTGAGGTGGAAGAGGATGGAACCCTCCGCGGTCACGCCCTCCCGCAGCACGCGCCGGGCCGCGTCCAGGATCTCCTGCTCCCGCAGCCGCTCGTAGAGCCGGCCCAGGGAGAGCCGGGCCTGCGGGCCCCGGCACTCGAACTCGATCCGCTTGACGTCGCCCAGCCGCTCCTCTCCCACCTTCTCGAACAGGTCCAGGTCGAAGAGGTTCCCCAGCGCCTTCAGGACCTTCTCCTCGTCCTCAGTGGGGTACACGTACGTTGTCAGGACCACCCGGGAGATCATGCGGGTTCTCACCCCTCAGCAGGGAGCGCAGCACGGACCGGCACTTCTCTCGGAACTCTCCCAGGCTGATCCGCTCGTTCACAATCATCACGTCCGCCCGGGAGATCACCTCGCCGATGCCGAACCCCAGCTCCCGCTCGTCCCGCTCCTCGAACTCCCGCCGCGTCTCCGGGTCGTCCTCGCGACCCCGCTCCCGCAGCCGCTCGAACCGCGTGTCCGGGGACGCGTGGATGGCCACGATGACTACGGACTCCTCCCCGAACCGGCTCTTGAAGTACTCGATCTCCTCCGGGTTCCGCACCCCGTCCACCACGACCACGCCCACCCGGCGCAGCTCCCGCTCCACCTCGTCCGCCACCAGGCGGGCCACCGCGTCCATGCCGCGCTCCTCCCGCAGCCGCCGCGCGGTCTCACCCACGTCCAGGCCCCGGCGCCGCGCCTCCCGGCGCACCGCGTCCCCCATCACGACCACCGGGACGCCCTCCTCGCGCGCCACCCGCACGAACTCACCCTTCCCGGCCCCGGGCATGCCGACCACGCAGATCAGCATCCCGCTCACCCCCGGGCTTTCCTCGACGGAATCCCGTATTTTAAGACTGGGAGGGCCCGCGCGCCCGGAGGAACCGGCGCAGCCGGCGCGAGTCCACCCGCTCCAGGAGCTCGGCGGCCAGCGACATGAGCTCCCGGTCCACGGGGAACGGGTCCCCGGACTTGCACCCGAACGCGAGCGTGTACTCCGCCGGGTCCCGGTAGTCGGGCCCCTCCCCGTGCACCACCTCCGCGATCAGGGCCAGGGCCCGCGTGAGCGAGGGCCCGACCCCGCGCGTTCGCAGGAGGTCCGTGAAGTCCTCGGGGTCCCGCTCGTACAGCCGCTCCAGCGCCCCCCGGTCCAGCCGGCGCGGCAGGCGGCGCAGGATCCCCTCCGGCACCTCCACCCCGCGGTCCGCGTCGAGGAACCGGTCCAGGGGCCCGCGGATCGCGGCCCGCACCCGCCTCCACTCGCGCAGGACCCGGTCCGGTCCCTCGGAGACCAGGTCCAGGATCGCCCGGCGGCACCCGGCCGGTCGGTCCCCCTGGAGGGAGAGCACGTCGGCGGGCGCGCTGGCGGCCACGGGGTGCAGCTCGGTGAAGCGCTCCGCCTCCCGCCAGCTCCAGTGGTACCGGCGGGCGGTGCGCGCCTCCGGGTTCATCCCCTGCTGGATCACGACCCAGCGGCCCGACTCGTCGAAGGCGATCGTGTGGTGGTAGAGGTCGTGCCCGTCCTGCAGGCAGACCGTGTCGGACTTGGCCGCGAGCCGGCTGGCGTCGATCAGGGGCTCGGGGTCCACGTCGAGCGCCTCGGCCCGCTCGCGGATGAGCTCCGGGGTTCGGAGCCCCAGCCGGCCCTTCCCGCCGACGAGGGTGAGCCCGTGCTCCTCGGGGTCCAGGGCCTCGCGGAGGGCGGCGGTGACGACGGTCGTGCTGCCGGAGGTGTCCCGCTCGTAGCCCAGGAGGCAGGCGAGGGATTGGAACCAGCGGGGGTCGGCGAGGCGGCGGAGGGCGCCCTTGGTCCCGTGCTCCTCGACGATGAGGCGGAAGAGCTCGCGGGAGAGTCGGACCATCTCGGGGAAGTGTCGGGGTGGGGGGCAGCGAACCAGTCGGAGGTCGGCGGCGCGGGGCAACGACCTCGGCCCCGTATCGTTACGATTTTCGTAACGGTTCCCGGTGGTGCCGGGGCCGGGATTTGAACCCGGGACCTCGGGGTATCCCAGGCCCGAGTCTCCCTCGCCCCGGGTCATCGGGCCCTATGAGCCCCGCGCTCTACCAGGCTAAGCTGCCCCGGCCTCCGGCGGGCCGTCCGGTCGCCTTTTGTGGGTGGCTAAAAAAGGTTACGTGGGGTGCGCCGCGTTGGAGGCGCTGGTGACGCTGACCCCGGACGTTCGGCCGGAGGACACGGAGCGCGTGGCCCGGGAGATCGAGCGGCGGCTGGGGATGCGGGCGCGCCCGGACCCGCTGAAGCCCGTGCGGCGGTTGAGGGTGGTGGTGGGGGGACCGGAGGACGTGGACGCCCTGCGCCGGGAGTTCCCGGAGGTCTCGCGGGTGATCCTCGTGCGGGCGGAGGGATCCTCCCCGGACCTGGAGACCGTGGTGGAGCGGGCGCGGGAGGCGGTTCGGGGTCGGATCCGTCCGGACGAGACGTTCGCCGTGGACGCGCGGCGGCTGGACAAGACGCTGCCCTACACGTCCCGGGACCTCGCGCGGGCGGTGGGGGACGCGGTGCGAGAGGAGACGGGGGCCTCGGTGGACCTGGACAACCCGGACCGGTACGTGGACGTGCACGTGTCGGGGGAGGGGTTCCTGATCGGGGTAACCCCGGCGACGCTGCGGGAGCCGAGCCGGCGGTGGTTGCCGGCGGACGCGTTCCGGCACGTGTACGTCTGCTGCGAGCGGCCGGAGCTGGAGTACGAGATCGCGGACCTGATCCGGGTGACGGCGGCGCTGGGGCTGGGTGGGCTGATCCTGGTGCGGCCGTGGGGGGAGAGCCTGGAGCGGGCGCGGGAGAAGGTGGGGGCGGCGTCCCTGGTGGACCTGCGGGTGGTGGACGAGTTGGAGCGGGCGGTGGAGGGGTTCGACGTGGTGGTGGGGCTGCACCCCACGGGGTCGGAGGGGGAGGAGCGGCTGGTGCGGCTGGCGCGGTCGGGGGAGCGGGTGTGCCTGCTCGTGGGCTCGGAGCGGGAGGGGCTCAGCCGGCGGGCGAAGCGGCTGGCGGACGCGCTGGTGCACCTGGGGCCGACGACGGCGGAGCCGATGCGGACGGCCAACGCCGTGGCGTACGCGGTCGGGGTGCTGGCGGGAGCCGCGATCGATTAATCCCGTCAGCCACCGCTCCCACTCTTCATCGGTCGCGCCTCGTAGACCCGGTTGACACATCATCCGGGGGACGAGCGCGTGCTCGAGCGGGTCTTTCGGCGGGTGCACCGGGAGGGCCGCGGGGCGTTGATCGGGTACCTAACTTGCGGGTACCCGGGACTGAAGGAGACGGTCGAGCTGGCCCGGGCGATGTGCCGGGGCGGCGTGGACATCCTGGAGCTCGGCGTGCCCTTCTCCGAGCCCATCGCGGACGGGCCGACGATCCAGCGGGCCGTGGACGAGGCGCTGCGGGCGGGGGTCACGCCCTGGGACTGCCTGGAGGTCGCGGAGGAGGTCGCCGACTTCGCGCCCGTGGTGCTCCTGTGTTACTACAACACGCTGCACGCGAACGGGATCCGGCGGTACCTGGAGGCGGCGGCGGAGGCGGGCGTATCGGGGATCCTCGTCGCGGACATGCCCGTGGAGGAGTCCGACGAGGTGTGGCGGGTGGCCCGGGACCTGGACCTCGACGTGATCTACCTCGTAGCCCCCTCCACGACCGAGGAGCGCCTCGAGAGGATCGGGGAGCGGGCCTCGGGCTTCGTGTACGTGATCTCCCGGTACGGGGTCACGGGGGCGCGGGAGGACCTGTCCGAGAGGACGCTCGAGCTGGTGCGCTGGGTCCGGGGCTACGTGGACGTGCCCATCGCCGTGGGCTTCGGGATCTCGAAGCGGTGGCACGTGCGGGAGGTCGTGGCGGCGGGCGCGGACGGGGCGATCGTGGGCTCCGCCTTCATCGACGTCATCCACGAGTCGGAGGACCTGGAGGAGGCGAAGGAGGGCGTGAGGGAGCTCGCGGAGCGGCTGGCGGAGGGGGCGCGGGAGGGGTACGAGCGGCGCTCATCGGGTTAGGGCGCGCCGGATCGCGTCCTGCAGCAGCGACGAGGCCCGGCTGGCGGCCCGCTCGGCCACCCGCTCCAGGTCCTCCTGCAGCACCTCGTCGGCGACCTCCAGCACCAGGTTCAGCGTCTCCTCGAGCTCGTCCGGGTCCGCCGGCGGGCTGAGGCTCGCCCGCGACATCTCCTCCTCCAGGTAGTCCTCCAGCAGGCCGCAAGCGCGGTCGGACAGGGCGGGCACGAAGCGCTCCCGCAGCTCGGTGTCGATCGCCTCGCGCACCGCGTCCTCGTCCACCTCCAGCCGCTCCGAGAGGTACACCTCGAACCACAGGTTCATCAGGCGGTTCAGGAGCCGCTCCCGGACCTCGTCCGTCGACACCATCCGGCGCTCGGCCATCGGGCCCCGCCCCTACTCCTCCTTCAGGCTCAGGTGCTCCTCCAGGCGCTCCAGCAGGCGCTCGGAGCTCCGCTCGGCCACCATGCCCAGGATCCAGCGCGTGTCCTTCAGCGCCCGCTCCACCGAGCGGCACACGGCGTCGACCAGGAACCGGTACTCGTCCACGTCCACCCCCGCCTCGGAGAGCCGCTCCAGGTACCGGTCCCGGAAGTCCTCCCCGAACCGCTCCAGCTCCTCGTGGATCGCCCGGGCCAGCTCGCCGGGCTCCAGCTCCTCGCGGACCCGGCCCATCAGCTCGGGCAGCAGCTCTCGCGCGGACTCCGACACCGTCGACCCCCCGCCCGTCCCCGGGCCGCGACCGCATAAGTCGTTCGAAAGTGGGGCGGTCGGGAAGTCCGCCTCCGCTCATCCCCGGCGCCCCGGGTCGCCCAAGGCTGAACTCCCCATCCGCGCAAGACTTTTGACGACGATAACGCCGGCGTACCGGGGGCCCGGGCCCGCAGCTCAGTCCGGTCAGAGCGCGGGGCTCATAACCCCGTGGTCCCGGGTTCAAATCCCGGCGGGCCCACCGCCCGGATCGTTATAATAATCGTAACGATAGGCGCCCGGGGTCAACCCGACGAGACCAGCGCGGGGACGGGGTAAAGGAAGGACACCGCCACCATGCTCGGCCAGTCCAGCCGGCCCCGACGACCCCGCACGTAGAGCGCCAGCACGGCGATCATGGGCACCGCCAGGTACGCCAGGTCCCGGGTCGAGAGGTTCCACCTCGTGAGCGTCAGGCCGATGGAGACCGGGAACGTGGCCTGAAACACCATGGCCCCCGTCACGTTCCCCAGGGCGAGGCGGTCCCGGCCCCGGGCGTACCAGATCACGCTGTTCACCTTCTCCGGCAGCTCCGTGGCCACCGGGGTGAGCAGGGAGGAGACGAGCAGCGGGCTGAGCCCGAGGCTCAGGGACAGTGCCTCCACGCCCCGGGCGAACCCCTCCGCGCCGAGGACCATCAGGGCCACGGAGGCGGCGATGAGTAGGGCCGCCAGGGCGGCCGCCGCGACGGGGTTCGCCACCCGCAGCGGGATGGACGGAGCCTCCGGCGGCGCGCCCTCCCGCATCAGCCGTCGGAGGTAGCGGGCGTACAGGAGGAGCAGGGTGATCGCGACCGCGTACCGCAGGGTCCGGTGGTTGAACACGGTGGCGAGGAGGGCGAGCGAGTAGGCGGCGAGGAAGTGCGTCGCGTCGAGCCGGAGCTGGTCGCACCGGACGTGGGGGGAGTCCCGGTGCCCGAGGGCGTGGGCGAGCGCGACGGCGATCCCGCCCATCCCCATGGCCAGGGTGGAGAGCATGAGTGGGGCACCGAGGATGGCGCCGATCGCCACCCCCTCCCGGCACCCCGTGAGGAGGGCGACGATGGGGACCAGGGTCTCCGGGAGGGCGGTGGCCACGGCCGCCACGAAGCTGCCCAGGAAGCCCGAGGGTAGCTTGAACCGGTACCCGAGCCACTCCACGGCGTTGGTGAATACCCAGGATCCGAGGAGGATCTCCGCCAGTCCCTCGATCAGCTCCACCGTCACGCTCAACCGGGGGGTGCCCCTCCGGTGTCCCGTGAGACGATCAAGCTGAGCCGGTGCGGGCTCCGGGCGCCTCGGCACGAGCCCGTTCGGCGGTCCTACCTCGAGCGGCTGCGCCGCTTCCGGGACTATCAGGTGAGAGAGCTGTACGAGGCGGGCGTGCGTATAAGCGTGTTGGCGCGGCTGTTCGACCTCTCCGAGGGCGAGGTCCGGGAGATCCTGCTGCGGCCCCCCAGGTGCGCCCGGTGCGGTCGGAGGCTCCGGCGGAACGCGCCGCTGTGCCCGGAGTGCGAGCGAACGCTGAGGGAGTCCGGGGAATGATCGGCGCGGTGCTGATCGGGGGACGCGGTCGGCGGATCGGTGGTGATAAGCCCTGGGTGACGGTGGAGGGGCGGCCGCTGGTCGAGTGGGCGGTGCGGTTGCTGCGGATGGTGGGGTGCGAGGAGGTCTACGCGGTCGCCCCCGTCCGGGACGCGCGCTGGGACGGTCCGGTCATCCGGGACGAGGGGGTGGGTCCCGCGGGCGGCGTGCGGGCCGTGCTGCGGGCGTTCGACGGGGAGCTCGTGTGCGTGACCGCCTGCGACGTGGCGTTCGACCCGGAGGCCTTCGCCCGGTGCGACCCGGTGCCGCGGCACGTCCGGGGCACGCTGTTCCCGATGCTCCTGAGGGCGGACGGTCGGGCGCCCCGGGCGCGGTCCGTGCGGGGGCTGCTGCGGCGGCTGGGCTCCACCGGCGTGGAGGTTCCGGCGGTGGACGCGGACCGCCCGGAGGATCTGCGGTCGTACCGGGCCCTGCTGCGCCGGGTCATCGGGCGAAGTGCTCGCGGCGCTTGCGCTGGTACTCCTCGATGATGCGGACGAGCTCCTCCCGGCGCTCCTCCCGCTCCTCCTCGCGCCAGCGCTCCCGCACGCGCTCGATCGCCCGCCGGAGCTCGTCCGACTCGACGAGGGCCAGCGTGCCGGCGCGCTTGACGGTCACGTCCCTACCCTCCTCCAGCAGCGGGAGCTCCAGCTCCCGGAACGCGTCCCGGGCGGGGTCCGGCACGGTGGACTCGTCGGGCACGATCACGGCCTCGGGCCCGAGCTCCCGCAGCTCCCGGACGTTCGACTCGCTCATCCCGCTGGGGTCCCGCACGTAGAGGGCGAACACCGGGGGCGTCTCCAGGTCCGAGAGCGCCTCGTGGGAGGCCTTCTCCACCTCGACCACCGGGACGCCCCGGCCCGAGCGGAGGATGGCGTTGAGGCGCTCCGCCCGCCGCAGCCGACGCTCCAGCTCCTGCCGTCGGGACTTCTCCCGGTTGAGCTCCCGGCGGAGGCGCCGCAGCTCCCGCTCCTTCGCCTTCAGCCGCCGTTCCACGCGCTCCTCCACGAGCTCGTCGATGCGCTCCTGCAGCGACTCCAGCCGCTCCCGCAGCTCCCGGTTCTCCCGCTTGAGCCGCCTCACGAGCCGCTCCAGGTACCTCACCTCGCGCTCGTACTCCTCGAGCTTGCGCTCCTTCGCCTCCAGCTCCCGCTCCAGCGCGCGCACCCGGCGCCGGTACCGGTCCACCCGGGCCCGATCCTCCCGGCGCCGGCGCTCGATCTCGCGCTCCTCGCTCACGATCTTGAGCGCGTCGGAGACCGGGAGTCCCTTGATCACGTACCCGGCCGCCTTGATCACGTCCCGCCGCTTGGCGTCCTCCGGCGCCCGCCGCTCCACCTTCTCGATCGTGGGCTTGACCAGCGTGTGGTACGCCTTGATCGCGGCCGCGAGCGCGTCCCGCTGGTGCGTGTCCTTGGGCCGCACCCGCTCGTCCAGCTTGGCCAGGTGGCCCTTCACCAGCTCCCGCTTCTCGTCCACCGAGAGGCTCCGCTTGGGCCGGTACAGCTTGGCCCCCAGCGCCCGGGCCAGCCGCTCCACGGCGGTGGGGACCGGTGAGACGTCCGTGGCCACGACCACCGGGCGGCCCAGGGACTCCACCCGCTCCACGATCTCGCTGGGGGAGAGGTTCCGCGAGCTCTCCAGGTGGATGACCGACCCGTCGGCGTTGAGCACGGCGACCGCGGTCGTCGAGCCCGGGTCCACGCCCACCGTGAGCAGCTCCCGCCGGTGCGAGTCCCCGCGGAACGTGATCCGATCCTTCAGGACCGGCTCGACCCGCACCTTCACCTCCGAGGTGTCCACGCGGTCCACGAGGGGCTTGACCCGGTCGTAGCGCTCGTACACCACGAACTCGGCGGAGGCGTACCCGCCCTCCGCCCTCCGCACGTTCAGGTCGTAGTCGATCCCCTCCCGCTCCAGCGCCGCGCGGAGCTCCCGGGTCGCGCGCTTGACCGCCGCGTGCAGGTTCCGGGCGTACCGGGACTGGCTGAAGCCCCCCTGCCCGGGCCGGCGCGCCCGGCCGATCCGGATCCGGGTCTCGTCCTCCAGCACGAAGACCTCGCTGCCCACGCCCATCCGGGCCAGCCGGGCGCACGCCTCGGACTCCTCCTCCGGGCTCTTCGGGTCCGGGACGGGGAGCCCGTGCTCCCGGGCCAGCCGCTGGAGCGACCGCTGCTCCCCGGGCGACCCCGTCACCTGCACCACGCGCAGGGTGGGGTGCGCCTTCACGAGCTCTCGCAGCTCGCCCAGCCCGTCCAGGAGCTCGTGCACGTCGTCCACGGCCAGCACGTCGGGCTCCAGGGACAGAAGCAGGTCCAAGAGGTCCTCCCGGGACAGGCGCCGCTGCAGCACGACCTCATCGTCCTCGAGCACGGTGATCGCGTACTCGGGCGGGTCCTTCCGAACGAGGTCCACGCCGACGACGATCACGACCCCGCGCACCCGCGCGCGGGTTGTCGGGGATGAAAGCGCGCTCACTTGAGAATAAGCTGTCGGGCGACCGAGTTCGCCAGGTGATCGCCCGCGAGCTCCCGCACCACCTCCAGGCACGCGTCGACGGCGAACGCGGGCCCGCGGGTCGTGATCACCCGCCCGTCCCGCACCAGCCCCCGCTCCACCGGCTCCGCGCCCCGCGTCCGCAGCTCCGCCTCCAGGCCCGGGTAGGTCGTGGCCCGCCGCCCCTCCAGCACGCCCGCCTCCGCCAGCACCAGCGCGCCCGCGGACAGGCCCACGACCAGTCCCCGCTCGCGCACCGACCGCACCAGCTCCAGGCACCGCCGGTAGCCCGAGAGCGTTGTGGGCGAGGTCCCGCCGGGGACGATGACGGCCTCGTAGCGCTCCCCGCTCGCCTCCCACACGGTGACGTCCACGTCGAGCCGGAGCCCGCCCGCACCCTCCGCGCGCTCCTCCACCCCCACCAGTTCCCAGTTCAGCCCGCCCCGGGAGAGCACGCTGATCGCCGCGCCCAGCTCCAGCTCCTCGAACCCGTCGTCGACGAGGATCGCGATCAACCGGGGCTCCCCTCCTCGAAGAAACAGCGCGGTCGGGGAGGCCGGGGGCGCCCGCCGGGTGGGAACGTCGGGCGCGGGGAAAAGAAGTCCAAGGGGGGCGTTAGCGGCGGCCGCCTCGGCCCGTCTTCCGGGCCGCGATGTGTCCGACCTTCTGCCCGGGCGGCGCGCCGCGGGCGACGGTCGTGGGCTTGCCGGGGCTCTGGTGGTTGCCGCCGCCGAACGGGTGGTCGACGGCGTTCATCGCCACGCCGCGCACCTTGGGCCACTTGCCGCCCTTCGAGCGCATGTGGTGGTACTTCTTGCCGGCCTTGACGAAGGGCTTCTCGCGCTTGCCGCCGCCCGCCATCACGCCGATGGTCGCGCGGCAGCGGGGGTCGAAGGCGCGAACCTTGCCGGAGGGCAGCTGGACGTAGGTTCGGCCGACGTCGTGCGCCACGATGGTCGCGTAGCAGCCCGGGGCGCGGGCGAACTTACCGCCGTCCCCGGGCCGGCCCTCGATGTTGAAGATGGGGACGCCCTCGGGGATCTCCGCCAGGGGCAGGGTGTTGCCCGGTTTGATCTCGGCGGAGACGCCGCACTCGATGGTGTCGCCCACCTTGGTGCCCTCGGGCACCAGGACCAGGCGCTCCTCGCCGTCCTCGAAGCGCACGCGGGCGACGGGGGCGTTCCGGGCGGGGTCGTGGAGGAGCTCGACGACCTTGCCGACCACCTTGCCCTCCTTCTCCCTCTTGTCGTAGGGCCGGTGCCCCGCGCGACCGCGGTAGCGGTGCGAGGGGGCCCGGTAGGTGGGAGAGCCGCGACCGAGGCGCTGGGGTCGGATGCGCTTGCCCACGGGGAACACCCCCTAGAGGATACCCAGCTCCACGGCGACGTCCTCGGCCCGGTACTCGGGCTTCAGCTTGACGTAGGCCTTCTTCTCGCCGGTGGGCGTGATGAGGGTGTTCACCTTCTCGACCTCGACGTCGAAGAGCTCCTCGACGGCCCGCTTGATCATCGGCTTGTTCGCGTCGCGTCGGACGATGAAGGTGAGCTTGTTCTCCGCCTCGAGCAGGCGCATGGCCTTCTCCGTCGCCAGCGGGTACAGGAGGACGTCGTGCGGGTCCTCGATGCGCGGGCCCCGGCGCTTGGCCATGTGGACGCTCCCCCTACTCGCCCAGCCGCTCCTCCAGGACCTCGATCGCGGAGGGCGTGTACACGGTCAGCCGGCCGGGGTGGGTGCCGGGGGCGAGGTGCTCGACGTTGAGCTCCATCGCCCGGACCACGTCCACGCCGGGGTGGTTCCGGGCGCCGAGCTCGATGCCCTCGAACTCGTCCACGACGATCAGGACGCTCTTCGGCTTAACGTACCGACGACCGCGCCGCTTGCCCTTACCGGCCCGGATGCGGCGCTTCCGCTTGGCCCGCTCCACGTCGGCCCAGAGACCCAGGTTCTGGAAGAACTCCCGCACCTCCCGGGCCCTCCGCAGCCCCCGCAGCTCGTCCACGACGACCAGGGGCAGCTCCGGGACCTCGTCGATGATGTGACCCCGGGCCTCCACGAACTCGGGCTTGGCGGTGGCCGCCAGGGCGGAGCGGAGGGCGGCGCGCTTCTCCCGCCGGTTCACCCGCTGGCTCCAGTCCTTCTCCGGCTTCGGCGGGTGGGCCTTGCGCCCGCCGACGGTCTGGGCGACGCGGGCGCCGCGCCCGGCGGCGGGGTGCCGGCTTCCCTTGATCCTGGGCACCATCGCGACGCCGTGGCCCGCGCCCCACGACTCCGCGCTCGTGCGCATGCCCGCGCGCGGGTCCGTGCCGTAGGGCTGCCGCCGGTTCGCCTGGAACGCCAGGACCACGCGTCGGATGAGGTCCTTCCGTACGGGCTCCTCGAAGAACGCCGGCAGCTCGAGCTCGTCCACCCGCTCGCCCTCCAGGTCGAACACGGGGACCTTCACGGTGCGACCCCCCTACGCGCTGGCGGTGCCGCCCAGCTGCTCGAGGATGTCCTCCTCGGAGGCCTTCGGCCGGACGCCCTGCTGCGACGTCCGGCTGATGTACAGGATCTCCGGCGCGCCCTTCGGCGCGTTCTTCGGCGGTCGGACCGCGGGCCGCAGCCGGATCAGGCGCTTCTTCGGGCCGGGCACGGTCCCGTGGATCAGGATGTAGTCCCCGCGCACGACGCCGTAGTTCACGAAGCCGCCCTTCGGCGTGACCTCCTCGCCGTTCTCCCCGATCTTCAGGATCCGCTTGTTGTGCTCGGTCCGCTGGTGGTACCCCATCTGACCGGCCATCGGGACCGTCCAGCGCACGCGCGAGGGCGTGATCGGGCCGATCGAGCCCACGTGCCGGCCCTTCTGCTTCCGCTGGGCCTTCCGGTCCTGGATCGTGACGCCCCAGCGCTTGACCACGCCCTGGAAGCCCTTGCCCTTCGTGATGCCGGAGACGTCGACGATCTCGCCCTCCTCGAACACGTCGCTGGCCCGAAGCTCCTCGCCCAGGATCTCCGCCGCGTACTCGAACCGCTCCCGCACGTCCCGACCGCCGATCCGGTACTCCATCACGTCCGGCTTCTTCTTCGGCACGCCCGCCTTCTTGGGCTGGGTCGCCACGATCACGCGGATCTCGTCCACGACGCCCTCGTCCACCAGCTCCTCGATCTCGTCCAGGTCGCCCGCCGTCCCGTCCTTGGGCACCGTGAAGACGCGGTCCATCTCCAGCTCCTCCGGAAGCTCCGCCCACGCCTCCGTCAGGCACTTGTACCCGTCCGGCGTCGCCGCGTACGCCCGCACGGCCGCGACGTACAGGGGCGGCGCGTCCAGCACGGTGACCGGGACCGCGATCTCCTCGCCCTCCGTCGGGCTGTTCGGCCAGTCGTCGATCATGATCACGTGCGTCATGCCCGCCTTGTAGCCCGCGAACCCCTGGACCCGCACCTTATCCTCGTCCGGCCAGCTGCGGATCCGGGGGACCGGACGGGACGCGCGCTTGCGCGGGCTGAACGCCAGCGAGCCGCGCCTCGGTCGACCCGGATTCCTGCGTCCTCCGCGACCCAACGCGCGCACCCCCGGCTTGGGCACGGCCCGGTCGGGCGGGGGTAAAAAGATTGACCGTGCCGGAGGCCCGGGAGGCGTGCCGAGAGCTCTTCGAGCGAAAGGACCCGGAGGCCATCCTGGAGGACCTCGTGGACTTCGCCAAGCGGGTGGACAAGGCCTGGGAGAACGCGAACCCGCGCATGGGGGAGATCTCGGCCAAGGACGACGCTCGGGAGATCCGGCGCCGGCGGGAGCTCCTCCTCAGCCTGGTCCACCACTACTTCGACCGGCTGAGCCCGGACCTGCTCCGGGACGCCCTCGGGGTGGAGGAGGGGGAGGTGAGGAGCTACCGGGAGCTGGACGCGATCCTGCGCGCGCTCGAGGAGGAGCTGGAGGAGCGGCGGGAGGACGTGCTGAGGGTCCGGAAGGCGCTGGGGAAGTACGCGTGCGCCCGGATCTACGTGCTGAGCTGGCTGGCCGTCAGGTTCTCCGGGGAGCGCGCCCGGCTGAACTCCTGGAAGGGCCGGCTGATGGAGTCGGAGCTGCTGGCGGAGGAGGCGGCGTTCCTGGTCCCGCTGCTGTGGGACGAGCGGGTGCGGGAGTGGGCGGAGCGGTACCTGGACGGGCTGGGGTTCGACGCGGTCCCGGGGGAGGAGTCCGGGGACGAGGGCGGGGAGGAGGAAGGGGAGTCCGAGGACGGGTGGCTGGAGTTCGGGGAGGATCGGGCGGAGCCGGAGCCGGAGTTGGAGGTGTGCGTGGCGCGGGATCGGCTCCCGCGGTTCGTGGATCCGGATACGGGGGCGGTGGTTCCGGACGCTCGGGCGGGAGATTTATTGGTGGTGGGTGAGACGGCCGCCGGGATCCTGTCGGAGCGTGGGAAGCGGTGGGGAGGCCCGTTCGCGAGGAGGGTGCGTTAACGGGGGCGTTCGGGCATGGTCAAGCTGCCGCGGAAGATCCGGACGTACTGCCCGTACTGCCGGAAGCACACGGTGCACGAGATCGAGAAGGTCAAGAAGCGGCCGCCGCGGAAGATGGCGTGGGGTCAGCGGCAGTTCGAGCGGGTCCTGAAGGGTTACGGCGGCTTCCCGCGTCCGAAGCCGTCCGGGGAGAAACCCACTAAGAAGGTCGACCTGCGGTACCGGTGCACGGAGTGCGGTAAGGCGCACACGCGGAAGGGTTGGCGGGCCGGTACGCTGGAGTTCGAGGAGTAGGGGGTGGGAGCCGTGGCCGAGCGGGAGGAGGAGCGGCTGTTGAGGCGGTTCACGGAGTCGGATCTGGTTCCGCAGCCGCGAAGCCGGTTCCTGAGGGTAGAGTGCGTGGACTGCGGGAACGAGCAGGTGATCTTCGGAAACGCGAGCACGGTCGTGCGGTGCCACGTGTGCGGTCGGGTGCTGGCGAAGCCGACGGGCGGTAAGGCTCGGGTGCTGACGAAGATCAAGGAGGTTCTCGAGTAATGCCCCGGAAGCTCTCGGAGCTGCCGGAGGAAGGCGAGGTCGTGATGGCCACGGTGGAGCGGGTGGAGGATCACGGGGCCTTCGTCACGCTGGACGAGTACCCGGAGGTGGAGGGCTACATCCACATCTCGGAGGTGGCGAGCGGCTGGGTCAAGAACATCCGGGACCACGTGAAGGAGGGGCAGAAGGTCGTCGCGAAGGTGATCCGGGTCAACCCGAAGAAGAAGTACGTGAACCTGTCCCTGCGGCGGGTCACGGACCACCAGCGGAAGGAGAAGCTGAAGGAGTGGAAGCGGGAGCAGCGGGCGGAGAAGCTGCTGGAGATGGCGGCGGAGGAGCTGGGGAAGGACCTGGACGAGGCGTACGAGGAGGCCGGGTACCGGCTGATCGAGGAGTACGGGTCGCTGTACGACGCGCTGGAGCGGGCGGCCTCGGAGCAGAGCGCGGAGCCGCTGCTGAAGGCGGGGATCCCGGAGGAGTGGGCGGAGAAGCTGGCGGAGCTGGCGATCGAAAACATCGAGCCGGGCCGGGTGAAGATCGAGGCGTACGTGGACTTGAGCTGCCCGGCCCCGAACGGGGTGGAGGTGATCCGGGAGGCGCTGCAGCGCATCGAGGGGTACGGTGAGGACGAGGACGTGAAGATGGAGGTCCAGTACGTCGGCGCGCCGCGGTACCGGATCCGGGTGGACGCGCCGGACTACAAGACGGCGGAGCGGGTGGTTCGGGAGGCCGCGCGGGAGGCGATCGAGTACGTGGAGGAGCACGGTGGGGAGGGCGAGTTCCACCGGGAGATCGAAGAGGGGTGACCGCGTGCCCAAGCGGCTCCGACGGTGCAAGGAGTGCGGCGAGTACACCCTGCAGCGGGACCGGTGCCCGCACTGCGGCGGCGAGGTGGAGGTTCCCCACCCGCCCCGATTCTCCCCGGAGGACCCGTACGGTAAGTATCGGAGGAGATTAAAAAAGAAGGTGTGGATCAAGAAGTTCGGGCCTCCCCCGAGGGGGGAGGGGGAGTAACGATGGACCTCTTAAAGCTCGCCCGCGGGAGCACCGTCATCCGGCTCGAGTTCGAGCCGGACGTGGAGAAACCCGTGCTGGTGGAGGGCCTGCCCGGCATCGGACACGTGGGCAAGCTCGCGGCGGAGGCCATGATCGAGGACCTGGGCGCGGAGAAGTTCGGGGAGCTGTACTCGCCCTACTTCCCGCCCCAGGTCTCCGTGAACCAGGACGGGATCGTGGAGGTCATGAAGAACGAGTTCTACGTGTACGAGTCGGACGGGTCGGACGAGCCGGACATCATCTTCCTCGTGGGCAAGGCGCAGGTGCAGGGCGAGCTCGGCCAGCACGAGGTGGCCATCAAGGTCCTCAGCACCGTTAAGGAGTTCGGAACGGAGACCATCTTCACGCTCGGGGGGCTGGGGACCGGGACCTTCCCCTCCGAGCCCAAGGTGGTCGGGGCGGCCACGCACAAGGAGATGGTCGACCTGCTGAAGGAGCACGGGGTGGAGATCCGCACCGGGAACGGGGGCGGTAACATCGTCGGGGCCTCGGGGCTGCTGCTGGGGTTCGGCAAGCTCATGGGCATGCGCGGTGCCTGCCTGATGGGCGTGACGCCGGGACACCTGGTCGACCCGCGCGCGGCCATGGCGGTGGTGGAGAAGCTGTCCGACATCCTGGGCGTGGAGGTGGAGGCGGACTCGCTGCGGAAGCGCGCGGAGAAGTTCGAGCGGGAGGTCTCGCAGCAGCTGGAGGAGATGCCGTCCATGGAGGAGCTGCAGCAGGCGCAGCAGCAGGAGGTGGAGGAAGGGCACCCCGAGGAAGACCTACGGTACATCGGGTGAGGTCGTTGGGGAGGGCGGTTCACCGGGCCCTTTTTTCCGCCCTTCCACCCCTCCTCTTACCGCTGCTTCCCGTGACCTGGACCCTCCACGCCGCGTTCCTGCTCGCCGTTACCGGCGTCTGCGCGGAGCGGTACGGGATACCGGCCACGTCCATGGCCTCCGGTATCCTGGCCGGCACGCTGCTTCTCGGGCACCCGTACGTGGCCGCCCTCGCCGCCGTCATCGGCGAGCTGACCGTGGCGGAGGCGCTCCGACGCAAGCTCTCCGACGATCCGGTCGCCTCGACCCTGCACTCGGCGGTGGGAGGGGCGGCCGCGGCGGTCCTGCTCGGCCAGGCGATGTCGGGCGTCCTCCCCGCAATCATCTTCGGACTCACCGTCTTCGGGGCGTTCATCCGGCCCCCGCTGGCCCCGAAGCTCTACGAGCGTAGGGAGCGGTACGACCCCTGGAACTCGATCCTCCTGGCCGCCCTGATGCTGTTCGGGCTCGCCCCCGCCCTCGGGCTGACGAACGCCTGCCTCGCGTTCCTCGTCTCCAAGGGGGTCGACGGCGCGGGCGGGCTCGCCCAGTTCGTCCCCAGGTCCGTGAACCCGGTGGTCTCGCTCGAGGGGTTCCGGGTCCGGCGCGTGGAGGAGGGCATCAGCCCGATCGGCACGATCTTCGAGTTCCTGGCGGCGCTCCTGCTGGGACTGCTCATCACCGGGTCCTGGCGAGGCGGGCTCGTCATGGGGGCGGTGGTCACGGCCGCGGACCTCGCGTCCAACGTGACGGGGGTCGAGCGGTACCACAAGGGGGACGACCTGCTGATGATGTTCGCCGCCGCCTGGACGATCCAAACGTTCGGCGCCCACGGGCTGTTCGAGCTCGCCCGGCACCTCCGACCCGCGGGGTGAGACGGGTGGACTGGCGGTACCTGACCGCCGCCGTCGCCGTCTCCCTGTTCGTGTACTCCGGGATCGACACGGAGCCCCTGCAGTACCGCACCGCCCACTGGGTGCACTCGCTGCTCAACGCGCTGGGCGTGCACCTCCCGAAGACGGGGTACACGTTCCAGGTGGGCGGGATCAACGCCGTGATCGTGAAGGGCTGCGTCGTGTGGCCCGCGATCGCCCTCTTCGTCGGTCTCATCCTCGCGACCCCGGGCCCCTCGCTGACCCGCAAGCTCCTGGCCATCGCCGTCTCGACCGCGATCATGACCGCGGGGAACGTGCTCCGGCTCGCGTTCATGTTCTACATGATGAGCGTCTGGCACGTGGGGTTCCGGGTGGCCCACGACATCGTGGGCCAGCTCATCGGCCTCCTGATCATCGTGCTCGCCGGCTGGATCGCCTTCGAGATCGTCCCGGAAACGGAGGAGAAACTGCGCGAGCTGCTCCCGGTCTAAAAGCCCGCCAGGGGGAGTAGGGTGCCCACCTACGACGCCGACCTCCACCTGCACTCCAAGTACTCCGGGGGCACCTCCCCTCGGATGGTGATCCAGGAGCTCGCTCGCGGGGCGAGGAGGAAGGGGCTGGACCTCGTCGGCACGGGGGACATCCTCCATCCCCGGTGGCGGCGGCACGTGCGGCGCGAGCTGGAGCGGGACGAGTACGGGCTGCTCCGGGACCCGCGCACGGGCGTCCGGTTCGTCCCCACGGTCGAGATCGAGGATCGGGACCGGGTGCACCACCTCGTGATCCTGCCCTCGCTGGACGCGGCCGAGGACCTGTACGAGGAGCTGAGGCCTCATTCCCCGGACATCGAGGAGGAGGGGCGGCCGAGGGTCGACCTCTCCGGGGCCGAGCTGGTGGACCTGCTGAAGGAGCGGGAGTGCCTGGTCGGCCCGGCGCACGCGTTCGTCCCCTGGACCAGCGTGTTCAAGGAGTACGACTCCCTGTCCGAGTGCTACGGCGACGCCGTGGACCGGGTCGACTTCGTGGAGCTGGGCCTCTCCGCGGACTCCGACTACGCGGACCGGATCTCGGAGCTGCACCGGTACACGTTCCTCACCTGCTCCGACGCGCACTCCCCCTACCCGCACCGGCTCGGGCGCGAGTTCGTCCGGCTGGAGCTGGAGGAGCCCTCCTACGACGCGATCAAGGCGGCGATCCGGCGGAAGCCGGGCGGTCGCGTGGTCCTGAACGTGGGCCTGGTCCCGGAGCTGGGCAAGTACAACCGGACGGCGTGCGCCCGGTGCAAGCGCCAGTTCACGCTGGAGGAGGCGGAGCGGCTGAACTGGCGGTGCCCCGAGTGCGGTGGACGGATCAAGAAGGGCGTGCGGGACCGGGTGCTCGAGCTGGCGGACCTGGACGAGCCGAGGCATCCGAAGCATCGGCCCCCGTACCTGCGGATCGTCCCGCTGTCGGAGCTGATCGCGAAGGCGCTGGGGCTCTCGACGGTCACGGCGAAGAAGGTGAACGCCGTGTGGAACGCCCTCGTCCGGCGGTTCGGGAGCGAGATCGACGTGCTGGTCGAGGCGCCGCCGGAGGAGGTGGCGGAGGTGGACGAGCGGGTCGCGAGGCTCCTGCGGGCCTTCAGGGAGGGGTCGGTTCGGATCCGGCCGGGCGGGGGCGGTCGGTACGGGGAGATCCTCGTGGGCGAGGAGGAAGACGGTGAGGAGGGCGGGGAGGAGGGACCGCGGACGGGCGGCGGCAGGGTGGTGCAGCGGACCCTGGACGAGCTGCTCCGGGGGTAGGACCGCGTGCCGCTCATCCGCCGGAGGCGGCTGCGCCGGTTCCTGGAGCGGATCGAGGTGCGCGTGGGGATCGAGGAGGAGCTGTTCCTCATCAGCCGGCGCGGTTCCCTCGTGCGGGCCGCCGACGACGTGATCATGGAGGCGGCGGAGCTGCTGAAGTCGGACCACTCGCTGCTCGACACGTGCTGGGAGTACGTGCTGGGCCTGGACCCGGAGCCGAACCCGGCGCAGATCGAGTACATCACCCAGCCCGTGCCGCCGGAGAAGGCGCTGGAGGCCTGCAAGGTGGGTCGGGAGCTGATCCGGAAGGCGGCCAGCCGGATGAGACTCCTGGTCCTGCTGGAGAGCATGCACCCGGTGGAGAGCGATCCCCTGCCGATCAACGGGACGCACGTGAACCTGGCCATCCGGTTCAAGGACAAGCCGTACATGACGCCGTCCCAGGTCTGCGCGGTGTACAACTACCTGTGGTACCACCTGCCCACGCTCATCGCGGCCACGGCCAACACGCCCTACTGCTGCGGGGGGCGGAACCTCGCGGCCAGCTGCCGGCTGCTGAAGAGCCGGGTGCTCAAGCCCAACCGGCACGCGCGGCTGGAGCGGCCCCCCAAGCGCCCCACCCTGACCCAGACGCAGTACTACGGTCGACTCCGGTACAAGCTCCGGCTGCGCAAGGACACGGAGTTCGAGGAGCGGGTGGTGGCGCACCCGAACGGCAAGCGGTTGGTGGACATCACCCCGCGCGGGCCGGCCTCGAACGTGACGGGGGACGAGAACGAGAGCCCGGAGCGGAACCGGGTGGAGGTGCGGGCGATCGACAACCAGAAGTCCCTGGACTACCTGCACGACGTGATCCTCCTCATCGCGGGGTTGGGCGTGCACGGGTTCTACCTGTACGAGAAGGAGGGTCGGATGAGCTACCCGGACGAGCACCACATGGAGAACCGGGAGCGGGCGATCCGGTCCGGGATCGAGGCGGAGTTCGTCCGGGAGGACGGGATCGTGGAGGCCCGGGAGGCGCTCCTGGAGCTGATCGGGCTCGTGGAGGAGATCGTCGACGAGTTCGGGCTCTCCTTCCGCTCCCAGCTGCGCAACGGGAAGACCGAGCTCGAGGAGCGGCCGTCCCTGAAGGTGGAGCGGAAGTTCGAGGAGCTGGCGCGGTACGAGGGGAAGGAGGTCGTCGTGCGGCTCGGCTCGGACCGCGTTCTGGAGATCAACGGGAAGCGGGTCAGGATCCCGGAGGGGACTCGGCTGGTGGGGCGCCTGACCCCGGTCGCGGACTACGAGTACCGGCGGGATCGGCTGGGGTTCGTCAAGGACATCGTGCGGGCCCGGATCACGGTGGGCGTCGATCAGCCCGTGGTCGTGGCCGAGCGGGAGGGCGTGCTGGGCCGGCTGCCCCGGGGCGTGAGGGTACCGCTCAAAGAGGGGGATCAGATCGTCCAGCTCGAGCACGTGAGCAGGGGGATCGTGAGCCGGTGGTGATCGACGTTCACAATCACCTAGGGGAGGACGTGGACGGCACGGTCCAGACCGTGGAAATGCTGCTCGCGAAGATGCGGGTCAACGGGATCGACCGGGCGGTCGTGTTCCCCTTCAACGACGTCGATCCGGGCGTGTGCTTCTCGAAGGCGAACGATCGGATCGCGCAGGCGTGCTCGGAGCACGAAGAGCTGATCGGGTTCTGCCGTGTGGACCCGAACTGCGAGGAGGCGGCGGTGGAGGAGGTGGAGCGGTGCGTGCGCGAGCTGGGGCTGCGAGGGGTCAAGCTGCACCCACGCAGTCAGTCCTTCTACCCGGACGACCCGGAGGCGGTTCGGGTGGTGGAGAAGGCGGCGGACCTGAGCGTGCCGGTGATCGTTCACACGGCCCGGGGTGAGCCCTTCTCGGATCCCGTCCGGGTGGGTCGGCTGGCGGAGGAGGTGCCGGACACGCCCATCATCATGGCGCACATGGGTAAGGAGCAGGGGTACGACGCGGCGATCCGGGTCGCGGAGGAGCACGAGAACGCGTACCTGGAGGTCTCCCTGGTGAAAGACCCGGAGGTGATCGAGCGCGCGGCGGAGCGGGTCGGGGAGGAGCGCATCCTCTTCGGCTCGGACTCCCCATACGGTAGCCCGGCCGCGCAGCTGGAGGTGGTGCGGGCGGCCGACGTGGACCACGATCTGATCCTGGAGGAGAACGCGAAGAGGATCCTGGGGCTCTGAGCTTGCCCCTGAGGAGCCGGGCCGTGGAGCTGATTCTCCGGGAGGGGATCTCGGACGTTCGGGAGCTGTCCGAGCGGCTGGACGTCCCCACGGAGCGGCTCCGGCGCGCCCTGAGGGGCGTGCCGGGGCTGTCGGTCGACGGCGAGCGGGTGGGCTCGGAGGTGCGGCTGCGCGGGTACGTGGAGGTCCGCGGGGCGCGCCCGATCCTGCTCACGGCCCCGCACGCGCAGGGGCCCGGGGCGGACGTGTTCACCGGGGAGATCGCGTGGTGGGTCGCGCGGATCGCCGGCTGTCACGCGCTCATCGCGACGGTCAGCCGGCGGTCGCGCCTGCCCGGGAAGGATCGACCGGCCGATTACAACCGGGAGTGGACGCGGGACACGCCCTTCCGGCGCCGGATCTCGGAGCTGATCGAGGAGCACGGGATCCGGTTCATCGTGGACCTGCACGGGATGGAGTCCGACCCCATCCGGCCGGAGGTGGACGTGGGGGCGCTGGGCGGCGAGGCCGCGAGGGGTGAGCTCGTCGCGAAGGTGGTGGAGCGGTTGGAAGAGTGCGGGTTCGACGTGGGGTTCGAGCAGGAGTTCTGCGGCGGGGACATCCTGGAGTATCACTGCGACGGTAAGCGGGTGCAGGGGCTGCAGCTGGAGCTGTCCGAGGAGCTGCGGGAGATAGACGAATATAGGGGCATCCTGGCCGTGCTGGTGGTCGTTAACACGCTACTGGGGGAGTTGTGATACATGGTAGCCGTCGTGCTCGTGGGGCATGGCAGCCGCCTCCCGTACAACCGCGAGGTGGTGGAGAAGCTCGCCGAGTACGTGGAGGAGATGGGTGACTTCGAGGCCGTGGAGGTCGGGTTCATGGAGTTCTCGGAGCCGTCCATCCAGGAGGCCGTGAAGCGGGCGGCCGAGTCGGGGGCGGATCGGATCGTGGTCGTGCCGGTGTTCCTGGCCCACGGGGTGCACACCAAGCGGGACATCCCGAGGATGCTGGGCCTGGAGCCGGACTGGGAGGAGGATCACGGGCACGATCACGATCACGGGCACCATCATCACCACGATCATCACCGCGAGTACGAGCCCGTGGACGTGGACGCGGAGATCGTCTACACGGAGCCGATCGGGGCGGATCGGCGCATCGCCGAGATCATCCTGGACCGCATCAAGGAGGCGCTGGAGGAGTAGACCTTGCCCGGCCTCATCATCGCCACGCTAACCGGGCGCACCGTGGAGGACATGGTCGAGCTGGCCGTCGAGGCCGTGGAGCAGGGCGCGGACGCGCTGGAGGTGCGGCTGGACTACCTGGAGAATCTGGACCTGAGGACGGCCCTGCGGGCCGTTCGGGAGTGCTCGCGGTACGAGCGCGTGATCGCCACGCTGCGCCGGGCGGAGGAGGGCGGGCGGTTCGAGGGCGACGAGGAGCGACGGTTGGAGATCCTGGAGCGGGTCTCGGAGGAGGCCGACTTCGTGGACGTGGAGCTGGACGTGGCCGAGGAGGACGTGATCCGGCCCGCGTGCCGCACGATCGTGTCGCACCACGACTTCGAGGGCACTCCGGAGAAGAAGGAGCTGTTCGAGCTGCGGGACCGGTGCGCGGAGCTGGGGGACGTGGCCAAGGTCGTCCCCACGGCGCGGGATCACGGGGAGGCCCTGCGGGTGCTGGAGATGGTGGCGACCGCCGACGCGCCCACGATCGGCTTCGCGATGGGCGAGCGGGCCCGGTACACGCGGGTGGTGAGCCTGCTCGTGGGCGGGTACGCCACGTACGCCGCGGTCCGGGGCGCGGCGGCCCCGGGGCAGATGACGGTTCGCGAGGTGAGGGAGGCGTTGGAGCTCCTGGGAGGGCGTTAGAGGCGCTCCAGGATCTCCCGGGCCGCCTTCCTGCCGGAGCGGAGCATGCCGCCGAAGATGGGTCCCATCCGGTAGGCGCCGCGCACCGCGGAGGCGGCCATGCCGGCGACGAAGAGGCCCGGTTTGACCTCTCGGGTGTGCTTCTCCACGAGCTCCTCGCCGCGCTCCGCCCACATCGGTCCCTCTCCCTTCACCTCCACGCCCGCGCACCGGCAGACCGAGGCCTCGTGACCCGTGGCGTCCACGGTGAACTTAGCCTCCATCGGTAGCGGGTCCACGTGCATGCCGGCGCGCTTGGCGGCCGTCCAGTTGACGACGACGCCCTCGACGCGGCCCTGACGCTCGATCACGTCCTCCACCTCCAGCCCCACGAGGATGACGGCACCCGCCTCCACGGCCGCGTGGGCGAGCTTGATCGCCGCCTCCACGGGGTTGAACGCGAGCAGGCCCTCCTCGGCGGGTTCCAGCTCGACCCCCAGCTCCTCCAGGAGCTCGGCGTCCTCCTCCATCACGACGCCCGCGGGCAGGAACATCCCGCCGCCGGTCATCCCGCCGCCGACGTACAGCTGCCGCTCGATGACGGTGACCTTCACGTCGTTCCGGGCCAGCTCGTAGGCGCAGGTGAGACCGGCCGGGCCGGCCCCGACGACGATGACGTCGCTCCGGGCCCGGTCGTTAAGCACCTCGTAACCTTTCCTGAGGATGGAGGAGGCGATGGACCGCTCCAAGGTCGGACCCCGGGTCGTTACTCCTCGGACTCGGAGAGCTCTCGGAGCCGAGCCTCCAGCCGCTCGATCTTCCTTCGGATGTCGTTCCTGAACTCGTTGAACCGCTGCTCCAGCTCCTCCAGCCGTCGGTCGAGCGCGTCCACCCGGCGCTCCACCTGCTCCAGGTCCTCGGTCGTGGCCAGTCCCCAGCTGTCGATGAGCTCCTCCACGCGCCGCTCGATCATCTCGTCCACGCGCTTAGAGATGATGTCGGAGCTGGACAGGGACAGCTTCCCGGACAGCTTGTTACCCAGCAAGGTGGGGGACTCCCCGGACTCGGTGCTCGTGCGGCTTCGCACGATCAGGGCCACGACGATGATCACGGCGAGCGTGATCACGCCGACCGCGATGAACTCGGCGATGGTCATCACTCACCACCTTCCTCCTCCAGCTTTTCGAGGCTCTTGGAGAGCTCCTCCAACCGCTTGAGCTCGGCCTCAAGCTCCAACCGCGTCATGCGCGTTTCGACGTCCATATACTTTTCCGCGAGGCTCGTGAGGAGGGAGCGGATCGCACTCACGCGGTTGAGGAGCCGGGTGTCCTCGGGCAGGTAGAAGAGTAAATCCAGCAGCCGGCGACGCTCCAGGTCGGCCCGGACCAGCTCCACCTTTTCCCGCTCCACCTTCAGCTCGAGCTCCCGGACGCGCAGCTTCCGGGAGTAAACACGGGCCGTGATCGCGGCGACGATGACGGCCGTGACGCACCCGGAAAGGGCGACGAGGACGGTCGGTTGCGTCAGGATCGGGAGGAGGTTCACCGGATTATCCCTGGAGCTCGCGGCTCAGCGCTTTGATAACCTTTTCCGCCGACTTCAGGTCGCCGGTGATGTCGACGGTCAGCGGGGTGATCACGATCGACCCGCGCCGCAGCTCGTAGAGATCCGTGCCCTTGGGCGGGTCCTCGATCACGTCGCCGTCGATCCAGTAGTACCGGCGGCCGCGTGGATCGTGCCGCTCCTCGATCCTGGGTCGGTACATGGTGAAGGCCAGCGGGGCGGCGGTCACGCGGCCGTTCCACCGCTCCGGGCTCGGCACGTTCACGTTCAGGACGCCCCGCCAGTCGACGTCGGAGAGGACGCGCAGCAGGCCTCGAAGCACCCGGGCGGCCAGGGTGAAGTCCACCTCCTCGTCGTCCGGGTTGTTGTCCATCCGGGCCCTGGGGCTCCGGACCTCCTGGGAGATGGCGATGGCGGGAATGCCGTTCCCATACGCCTCCAGCGCCGCGCCGACCGTGCCGGACGTGGTGATGTCGGCGCTGAGGTTCTCCCCCAGGTTGATCCCGGAGACGACGAGGTTGGGTGGCTCGTCCATGAGGGAGAAGGCCCCGATCAGCACGGCGTCCGCCGGCGTCCCGGAGATGGCCAGCGCCTCCACCCCTTCGATCCGCATCTCCTCCGCCCGCACGGGCTCCAGCAGGGAGATGCTACGTCCCACCCCGCTCTGCTGGGTCGCCGGGGCGACCACCGTCACCTCGCCGAACTCCTTGCAGACGCGGATGGCCTCCCGCAGCCCGGGCGAGGCGATCCCGTCATCGTTGGTGATCAGGATCCTCACGCCAGGGCGCCCCCTTCACCCGACCCTCGTACACGATCTCCGCCGGTCCCTCCAGGAGCGGGCCGTCGTCGAGCAGGACCTTCAGCGGGCCGCCCGCGGTGCTCACCCGCACGGGCCCGTCCGCCCCGAACAGGTCGGCGTACACGAGCGCGGCCGCGACCACGCCGGAGCCGCACGCGGGGGTCCAGCCGACCCCACGCTCGTACGTACGCACGCGCAGGGCGTCCCCGGCCGGGGCCGCGAAGGTCACGTTCACGCCGCCGCGCTCCGCGTACCGGCGCTGGATCTCGCGGGCCTCCCGGGTGAGCCGGCGGGCCTCGCGCACGGGGTCCCGCTCGGTGAGGCGGACGAGGTGGGGCACGCCGGCGTCGACCTCGAAGCCCAGCTCCGTCGCGTCCCTCACCCGGGCCCCGGGCACCTCCACCCGCACCCGGTCGTTGAGGACCTCCACGGCGTGACGGCCCGATAACGTTCTTAGAGCCTTAACGTTCTCGCCGCGCACGTCCGTCGCGTACCGAGCCGCGCACCGGGCCGCGTTCCCGCAGAACTCGGCCTCGGACCCGTCCCGGTTGAAGATCCGCATCTCCACCTCGGACGACCGCACGCGGACGAAGATCACGCCGTCGGCGCCCACGCCCGCCCGGCGGTCGCAGGCCCAGCGGGCGAACGCGGGTTTCTCCCCCTCCGGGACCCGCTCCCCGTCCGTCTCGTCCACGAGCACGAAGTCGTTGAGGGCCCCCTGCACCTTCCAGAACCGCGAGAGGGAGGCCCCCCCGGACCGCGGTTAGAGGCGGCGGAGCGCGTCCACGATCTGCGTCTTCGCCTCCGTCCGCTCGTCCACGTCCTTGACCACCCTCGCCGGCACGCCGGCCACGACCTTGCCGGGCGGCACGTCCTCGGTCACCACGGCCCCGGCCGCCACGACCGCCCCCTCGCCCACGGTTACGCCCTCCAGCACGACGGCGTTCGCGCCCACCACGACGTTGTCCTCGATCACGACGGGCTTGGCGCTCGGCGGCTCCAGGACGCCCGCGATGACCGCGCCCGCCCCGATGTGCACGTTCCGCCCGATCTCCGCGCGGGACCCGATGACCGCGTTCATGTCGATCATCGTGTTGTCCCCGATCTTCGCGCCGATGTTGATCACGGCGCCCATCATCACGACCACGCCCTTGCCCAGCTCCACCTTGTCCCGGATGATCGCGCCCGGCTCGATCCGCGCGTCCTTGAACTCGGCGTAATCCGCGAGCGGGACCGCCCGGTTCCGGTGGTCCAGCTCCCGGTGGTAGTACTCCACCGAGTCGTCGCCCTCGATCACCTCGAGGATCTCGTCGTGCTCCCCGACCGCGACCACGTGGTCGACGCCCGTGAACACCTTCACGCCCTCTACCCGCTCCTCGAGGCGCTCCGCGAGCCCCTCGGGATCGTCCGTCTTGATGTAGAACCGGGCGATGGTCCGCTTGGGGCTCTCGGAGATGTATCGGATGAGCTCCTCCGGGTCCAGGTCCGCCACGCGCCTCACCCCACCAGCTCCAGGAAGTTCCGGGCGATGACGTCCCCGCCTTCCGTCATGAAGCTTTCAGGGTGAAACTGCAGGCCGAACACGTCGTGATCGACGTGCCGGATGGCCATCAGCTCCCCGTCGTCCCTGGCCCACGCGCAGGCCTCGAGCTCGTCCGGGAGGCTGGACTCCTCCAGGACCAGCGAGTGGTACCGCATGGCCTCGAACGGGTTCTCCAGGCCGGAGAGCACGCCCTCGCCCGTGTGCTCGATCGGCGAGGTCTTCCCGTGCACGATGCGGCGGGCGCGCCGGACCCGGGCCCCGTACGCGACCCCGATGCACTGGTGGCCCAGGCAGACCCCGAGGATGGGGATCTCCCCAGCGAAGCGGCGGATGGCGGGGATCGACACGCCCGCGTCCCGCTCCGGGTGCCCGGGACCGGGGCTGATCACGAGCCCGTCCGGGTCCAACCGCTCGAGCCGGGAGAGGGGCGCCCGGTTGGAGACGACCCTCAGCTCCACGCCCTCCAGGGGCGCGAAGAGGTGGTACAGGTTGTACACGAAGCTATCCTTGTTGTTGATCAGCACCAGCCTCCTCAAGGATGGCCCCCACCATCGCCCGCATCTTGTCCTCCGTCTCGCGCCACTCCCGCTCGGGCACGGAGTCGTACACGATCCCCGCGCCGGCCTGCGTGAACCAGCGCCGACCCGTGGAGAAGATCGTGCGGATGGAGATCGCGAAGTCCAGGTCGCCCGTCCAGCTGACGTACCCCACCCCGCCCGCGTACGGGCCCCGCTTGTACACCTCGAGCTCGTCGATGATCTCCATCGCCCGCACCTTCGGTGCGCCCGAGACCGTGCCCGCCGGGAAGGTCGCCCGGAGCACGTCCCACGGGGTGACCCCGGGGCGCCGCTCCCCCTCCACCTCGGACACGATGTGCTGCACGTGACTGTACCGTTCCACCTCCATGAGCCGGGTCACGCGAACGGTGCCCGGGCGCGAGACCTTGCCCACGTCGTTCCGGGCCAGGTCCACGAGCATGGCGTGCTCGGCCCGCTCCTTCTCGTCCTCCAGCATCTCCCGGGCCAACCGCTCGTCCTCCTCCGGCGTCTCGCCCCGGGGCCGGGTGCCCGCGATGGGCTTCGTGACGATCCGATCGCCCTCCAGCTTGACCAGCGTCTCGGGGCTGGAGCCCACGATCCGACGCTCGCCGAACTCCAGGCAGTACATGTACGGTGACGGGTTGATCTCCCGCAGCCTCCGGTACACCTCGAGCGGGTCGGCCGCGGCCCGCACCTCCACGCGCCGGGAGAGCACGACCTGGAAGATGTCGCCAGAGACGATGTAATCCCGGGCGCGCTCAACCATCTCCTCGAACTCCTCCCGCCCCACGTCCCGGCGCACGGGACCGGCCCGGTACACCCGGGGGGCCGCCGACCCCGTCGCGTCCCGGGCGCACTCCTCGATCGCCTCCGCCCGCCACTCGACTTCGTACCCGTCCGGGTGCACGGAGACCAGCTCCACGCGATCCTCAACGTGATCGTACCGGACGACGGAGTCGTACAGGCACAGCTCGAACTCGGGCCACCGAGGGTCCGGCACCGTCGTCGGCCGCACGTCCAGCCAGTCCTCCACCACGTCGTACGATATGTACCCCACCAGCCCGCCCACGAACCCCGAGCCCTCCACCTCCGGGAGCCCGGAGAACAGGCGGCGCATCAGCTGGAAGTAGTCCTCGTCCGATCGCTTCCGGTCCCGGTCCACCAGGTCGTACTCGGGGTCCCAGACGTCCACGTGCACCCGGCCGCCCGAGCACGCGATCCGCAGGGCGGGAGCGAAGCCGACGAAGGAGTACCGACCGCTCTCCCCCACCTCCGCCGACTCGAACAGGAACGTGTGCGAGGAGAGGGTGCGCAGGGCCGCGTACAGCTCGTCCGGAGCCGCGTCCACGTCCAGCTCCCTCACCGTAAGACGCATCGGGAGCTCCCCGCCAGCAGCTTGGGCGACACGTGTACCTCCAGGTACGCGGCCGCGGTCAGCGCGAAGAGGCAGTAGGAGACGCTGCGCACCACCCAGCTCGGGGGCCGAAGGCTCGCGTCGGGCCACCGCCGGTGCACCCGCTCGCGGTGGATGAGGTGGTCCGCCAGGTACAGCCCCAGCGCCGC
Organism: Methanopyrus sp.; assembly: GCF_053997775.1. Classification (NCBI taxonomy): domain Archaea; kingdom Methanobacteriati; phylum Methanobacteriota; class Methanopyri; order Methanopyrales; family Methanopyraceae; genus Methanopyrus; species Methanopyrus sp. The sequence goes on along the minus strand of NZ_JBMXXF010000057.1, from coordinate 2,370 downwards.
GGCCGCGATCACCGTCGGGAACTCGATCACCCCGTGGGGAAGTAGGAGCAGCTTGATCACCCGGTGTACGCCGAACTTGTCCGCCACCGAGGCGAAGAAGGAGCCCGCCGCCACCCCGTTGATGAAGGGCACCACGAGCGGGCCCATCCTGAGGGTCAGGATCACGTCCGCCTCCCGGTACCGGCTCACCTCGTATCCCATCCACCGTGCCAGTCGGATCAGGGCGTCCGCGTACGGGGGCCGTTCCACCCGGTGCCGCAGTCGGGAGGGGACGATCGACAGGATCATCCGGTCGATCAGGAGTGCCAGGACGCCGCCGAACACGCACAGCAGCACGACCACCGAGTTCCAGATCAGGATCGCGACGGTGATCCGCTCCCTGCCGAACGGGAGCACGGCCGCCAACCGCTCCACCCGGTGCTTCACGGCGGTGACGATCAGTTTCGGCATCTTCGGGGAGATTAGGTACAGGGCGACCCCGAGGATCGTGGAGGCCAGGAACAGCTCCACCGCGATCCGCACGTACACGTGGAACGGCCGCACCCCGGCGTCGGTCACCGCGGTTCCCCCTCCGTACCGTAGAGGATCCGACGATTATAACGTTGAACTCTTCCCGAGGGTCCCGGCGGTCGGGGATGAGGAGTACGGCGGATTGCCGAGCCGGACGATGAGGAGGGACCCAGTCACCCGACCTCCGCCTCCAGGGTCACGAACACCGGGCCCTTCACCTCGATCTCCCTCCCCCTCTCCGTGACGTACCGCAGCAGCCGATCGGACAGCCGGATGTTCACCTGCGAGGGGCGCGAGACCTTCCTCGCCCGGACCGTCGTCTCACCGCCCCCCGACGCCAGCAGCTCCTCCACCTCGTAGGCCAGCCGCGCCGCGAGCCCTTCGTCGAACGAGACGCCTGCGTCCACCCCCTCCTCACGGATCTCCCGCCCGAACTCGCCCTCCGGCGGGACCGCGTACACGCTCCCGTCCCGCACGTACACCCGGTTGAACGCCGCCGGCCCCGCCAGCGGCTCCCCTTCCTCCCGCTCCACCGCCCGCACGGTCACCTCCAGCCCGCCAAACTCCCCCTCGAACAGCGTCACCTCCACCGGACCCTCCTCGTCCGCGTGCTCCCGCAGCCCGCGCACGACCTCCCTCACCAGCCGCTCCCCGAACGACGTCGCCGGCTTCACCTCGTAGTCGATCATCCGCGCCAGCTCCAGGTCCGACGGCTCCCACGGCTCGTGCTCCACGTACGCCAGCGCCCGCACGTCCTCGACCCCGTACAGCACCATGCAGAGCCGCTCGACCCCGATCCCCAGGTTCATCACCGGGTACTCGATCCCGTACTCCGCCAGTGCGACCGGTGAGTACAGCCCGAACGTGGCGATCTCCACCCAGCCCGGGCCCAGCTCCTCGTCCTCCACCGAATCTTCCAGGTCCGGATGGTACGCGTACACCTCCGTCTGCGTGCCCGGCACGTAGTACTTCGACATCTTCTCGTCCGGCACGAACTCGAAATCCTCGAACCCGAACTGCCGCAGGATCGCCTCCGCCACCGCCTTCCCCGTGTCCACCGTCACGTCGTCCCCCACCACCACGCACGAGGCGGAGAAGTAGGAGTACAGGTGGCTCTCATCCTCCCGCTGCTCCCGCCGGAAGCACCGATCGATCGAGAACAGCCTCAACGGCGGCTCCTCCCGCTTCAGGAGCTCCGAGAGCGTGATGAACCAGCCCGCCGTCATGTGCGACCGCAGCGTCAGCGGCGGATCCAACGGCTCCGGCCGCAGCCTCCGGAACTCCGGGAACACCTCCTCCAGCACCCGCACCGCCGTCCCGTCGTCCACGCCCAGCGCCTCCGCGATCGCGTGCGTCAGCTCGTCCCCGTCCAGCCTGCCCTTCTTGTACTCGTGCAGCGTCTCCCGCAGCCGCTCCACCTCCTCCTCCGACGGCTCCCGACCCAGCACCTCCGCCAGCTTCTCCACCTTCTCCTCGCCCAACCCCACGTCCGGACGCGGGAGACCCGCCAGGTAGAAGCACCGGTCCAGCACGGCCGCCGCCTCCGGCCCGAACTGCCTGTACACGTCCTCCTCCGGGATGATCACCGGGTTCACGACCTCCCTGAACCCCGCCCGCAGGTACGCCTCCCGCAGCCGCTGGATCGTCTCAAAGAGCGGGTGCGGCTCGCCCGCCTCCACCCTGAGCCGCGGATACCGATCCTCCAGCCCCGGCCTCCGAACCAGCTTCGCCCCCTCCTTCCACGCCCGATCGAAGTCCTCCCGCGCCAGCGATCGAAGCTCCTCCAGCCGCTCCCTGTCGAAGGGCATCCGGGCTCCCCCGAGGGTAGACCGCCGCGGTGACCTTATGATAGCGACCCCG
>NZ_JBMXXF010000056.1:0-14065 GCF_053997775.1 Methanopyrus sp. | reverse complement strand
CGGCCGGGATTTGAACCCGGGTCGCGGGATGTCTCCGGCCCGGACGGGCCTCGAAAGTCCCGCATGATATCGGCGGGCCCGCGGTCACCCGCGGGCCCTTGACCGGGCTACACCGCCGGGGCGTCCCGCCAGCGCGAGGAGCGGAAGGAGCCCGTATATAACGTTTACCGGAGTGCTCCGGGCCCGCTCCAGGGCCCGCCTCACCTCCCGGTCGTCGATCCGGGCCGGATCGATGAGCCGGACGTGATCGGCGAGCCGGGACGGGTCCACCTCGGGCGGGCGCTCACCCTCCAGCCGGCTCAGAAGGGCGCGCGCCGTCGCGACGAGCTCCGGGGGCCAAGTGGAGATCGAGCCGTGCTGAACCGCCCTACGCAGCGCCCTCAGTATGGCATCCGCGAGCCGGTCCACAGTGCGGGCCAGGTCGGTGAACCGGGCGTAGTCCGGGCACGCGTCCTTCACGTTCACCACCTCAACACCCAGCAGGCGCAGGTAGTAGTACGGGTACCAGATCCGGGATGGACCGTCCCAGTAGCACCGGACGCTGCGGAACCCGGGCTCATCGGGATCGTCGGTGACCAGGTACCGGGGCGAGACGTTGACGTACACTACGTACTTCACGGGGCAGTCGGGGCTCAGCAGCCGCCGCTTCAGCTCGTAGTACGAGGACCCGTCGCGGCCCGCGATCCAAATGAGCGTGTCAAGGCCGTACCTCCGGCAAACCCAGAACCCCCGAGGCACCTCGCCGACCCTGTCGTACCTTCCCACCCTCACCATCTCCCCGGGCTCGGGAACGTGGAAGACGTACTCCCGGCTCGGTCCGCTGTAGCTCACGTACATCCGGTCGATCCTCAGCCCGTACTTCGTCGCCTTTTCAAGCAGCTTCGCGCTCAGGTTTCGCAGGAAGGAGAGGTCCTCCTGGGTGCCGTTGATCGTGTCCGAGGTGATGCACACCGAGAGGGCGTGCGAGGCGTGGAGGAGCGTTAGGAGGGTGAGCGCCGTTGTCGCCAGCGCTGGCCATCGCGCTCGCATCGGTGCTGACCCTCCTGGTCACCACCTTGCTGGGATGGGAGCTGCTCGAGGCCGTCTCGCTGGCCGTGGGCCTTCACCTCTCCCTATCGGTTTTAGCCTCACTATTCACGGGCTGCACGATCCACGTGCCATGGATGCACGCGGGCCAGGCCGCGGTCAAGGGCGCGGAGATCGCGCTGGTCGTTCTGGCGAGCCTGACCCTGGTGGAGATGATGAGGAACGACGGCGTGCTCGCGTCGCTGCTGACCGCGCTGGAGCCGGATCACCGGCACCGTGACCGTTACCTGCTGGGCGTCTCGATCGTTGGGGCCGGCGCGCTGGAAAGCGTCGCCAGCTTCGGCACGCCGGCGACGCTGGTGGGGCCCCTGCTGGTCGACGCGGGGGTGCGGAAGCCGCTCGCGGCCGCGGCCGCGCTGATCGGCCACGCGCCCTTCGGGGCCTTCGCCGCCTTCGGCGTGCCCGTGCTCGTCGCCGCGGAGGTCACCCGGCGGGACCCCGGGGACCTGACCGCGGGCGCGCTGCTGTGGGAGCTGCCGGCGCTGGCCCTGCTGCCCGTGATCGTAGGTAGGGCGGTCGACGTCCGGCACGGCCGGACCCTGCCGCTCACCGTGGGACTGATGACCCTGGCCGCGGGCGTCGTCGGGTGCGCCCTACGGTCACCGGCGCTGACGGGACCGCTGCTGACCTTTGGGGCGGCCGCCGGGCTCCTGTGGTACCTGAAGCTCTTGGAGGGAGAGCTCTCCGTGGAGCTGAGCCCGCGGGCCGTCCGGGCCGCGGTCGTCTACGGGACCTCGATGTTGATCCTAGGGGCCGTTAAGTCGCTGCACCTGGACCGCGTGCGCCCCTGGATGGTGCTCTGGGGGGCCGTGCTGGCCTACGCGGCCCCGAGGTGGGGTCGGGTGCCGGGGTACGTGCGCTCGGTCCTGTCCCGCTCCTGGCGGGAGCTGGTCGCCCTGATCCTCTGCCTGGTGCTCGGGGCGCTGATCGCCGACTCCCCGCTGCCCGACGTCCTGCGCGGGTACGCGTCCGCGCCGCCGGTCGCCTTCGCGGTGGGTTTCGTGGGAGAGATGGTGATGGGCAGCACGACCGCGGTCATGGCCACGTTCTCCTCGGGCACGCCGCACCCGGACCTCACGCTCGTGGGGGCCGCGTGCGCGGCCGCCGCCTGCCCGTACAACGTGGCCGTGGCCGCCGCGGCGGTACGCTCGCACGAGAAGCGCATCATGAGGAGGGGCCTGCTCGGTACCGTGTACCTGTCGGGGGTGATCGTCCCGTGGATGCTGGCGCTGTGGTGGATCGAAGGAAGCTGATCCGAGAGCTCGAGCGTCGGGTGGGCCGGGAGGGGGCCGAGCGGGCGCGCCGGGACTCGCACGCCCGACGCCGGCCGAGGCCCTGCGGGCTCACGGTGCACCCGGGGCACGGGTGCCCGAGAGGGTGCGTGTACTGCTACATCCCTGAGATGGGCTTCCGGTTCGAGCGCGCCCGCCCGTACCCGCTGTCCGGGGAGGAGATGGCCCTGGCGCTGCTCTACAACCGGAGGTTCGAGCCCGGTCCTGGGGGCACGTTCCTCGCCGTGGGCAGCGTCACGGACCCGTTCCTCCCAGAACTGGAGGATAAGACGCTGGACTACCTCCGGGCGTTCGACCGGTGGCTGGGGAACCCAACCCAGTTCTCGACGAAGTCGCGCGTGAGCGGCGAGGTGGCGGACGCCATCGCCTCCCTGAGCCTGCCGATCAACGGGCTGGTCACGGTGCTCACGGTCGACGAAGACAAGGCTCGGCGTCTGGAGCCCCGGGCCCCCACCCCGGAGGAGCGGCTGGAGAGCGTCCGACGGCTGGCGCGGGCGGGCGTTACGGTGGACCTGTTCCTTAGGCCCATCCTGCCCGGAATCGTGAGCCTGGAGGAGGTGGAGGATCTGCTCCGCGAGGCGAGGAGGGCGGGAGCGCGCGGGGTGGTGGTCGGGGGCTTTCGGGTCAACCGGTCCATCCTGGAGCGGTTGAGGAGGGCGGGGTTCGACGTCTCGGAAATCGTTAAGAGGGCCGACAACATCCCCAGTGGGAGGAGGCAGCGGTACATCCGGACCGGGGATCTGAAGGAGCGGATCCTTAAGATGGCCCGAGAGGTGGGATTGACCCCCTTCGCGGCGGCTTGCTGCGCGTGCGCGAGCGCCGCCGAGGTCCCGTGCCCGAACGAGTGTTGGCGGGGCCGTTTCTGCACCGAGTGCGGGAACCCGGCGTGCCCGGTAGGGGGGAGGTAGGGCGTGTTTGATCACCTCTTCCGGATGCTCTTTCGGGCGCTGGATGAGTCCGTGGAGCGCGCGCTCCGGGAGATCGAGAGGGAGATGGAGCGGCTACGTGAGGAGGCTGAGGAGCTGAAGGAGCGTGAGGGTGGAGAGGTCCGCGAGTTCCGGCTTCCGGGCGGCGGGTTCGTGCGCGTGGAGACCTACACGATCCGGCTCCCGGGTGGGGTCGAGCCCGGTGGCAGCCTGAAGGAGCGGATCGAGGAGCTACCGACGGGGGAGCGCGAGGATCGCGGCGGCTCCGGCGAGGAGGGTAAGGTGGAGGAGATCATCGACGTGGGCGGGATCCCGCTGAAGGTCGAGTCGCGCGACCGGGAGTGGCGGGAGGAGAACCGGTAGGGGTACCGGTCGCACGTGACGTCCCGGGCCGAGCGCGAGCTGGATCGGTACCGTGAAACCCTGGAGGAGGTTGCCTCCGGCCTCTACGAGGTGGCGAGGGAGGCTCGAGGGCGTCGGGAGGATCCGCGGCCCGAGCCGGAGGTGATGCTGGCCACCTCGATCGGGGAGCGGGTCGAGGGACTGCTGCAGGTGGAGAACGTGGCCGGCCGGTTGGAGGAGCTCGAGGAGGAGCTGGGGGATCGCGAGGAGGCGACGTTCCGGATCGTGCGCGAGATCGTGGAGGGTAGGCTCAAGGTCAAGGGCGACCTCCCGCTGCACGAGCGGTTGGACTACGCGGTCCGGGTCGGCCTCGCCATCATGACCGAGGCCGTGGTCTCGGCCCCGCTCGAGGGCATCGCCGCGGTGGAGATCCGGGAGCGGGGTACCGGGCACCGGGTGGTGGACGAGTCCGAGCCCCCGCACGACGAGCCCAGGCTGGTCTGCGAGGAGTGCGGGGAGGAGCTCGACCCGGAGGACTGTTACCTGGCGGTCAAGTACGCGGGACCGATCCGGGCGGCCGGAGGTACCGCCGCGGCCCTGTCCGCCCTCCTCGCGGACTACGCGCGCCGCGTGGCGGGCCTGTCCGAGTTCAACCCGGAGGACTTCAAGCACGACCTCGTGGGCCGGTACGTGGAGGAGGTGCTGACGTACCTGGATAAGGTGGGCTCCTTTCAGTACAACCCGTCGGAGGAGGAGGTGGAGATCGTAGCGAGGCACGTCCCGATCGAGATCGACGGCGAGCCGACGGAGGAGGTGGAGGTACAGGGTCACCGGGACATCCCTCACCTGCCCAACCGGCTTCGGGGCGGCGCGCTCCTGGTCATCTGCGAGGGCATCTGCCAGAAGGCCCCCAAGCTGCTCAAGCGCGTGGAGAAGTACGGGATGGACGGTTGGGAGTTCCTGGAGCGGCTCGTCGGGAAGGAGGATGACGAGGAGGACGAGGGGGAGGAGTCCGGGGCCGCCGTCAAGCCCGATGACAAGTACATGAGCGAGCTCGTCGCGGGGCGCCCGCTGCTCTCGCACCCGTCGGCGAAGGGTGGGTTCCGGCTCCGGCTGGGTCGGGCGCGGAACACCGGCTTCGCCGCGGTCGGCGTGCACCCGTCGATGATGTACGCGACGAAGGGCTTCATCGTGATCGGGACCCAGCTGAAGGTGGAGCGGCCCGGTAAGGCCGCGTGCGTGCTCCCGGTCACCGACCTCGAGCCGCCGGTCGTGCGGTTGAAGGACGGTTCGGTCGTGCGGCTGGACGATCCCCGGGAGGCCAAGGAGCTGGCCGAGAGGGACGAGATCGAGGAGATCCTGGACCTGGGCGAGATGCTCGTCGCGGTCGGCGAGTTCCTTGAGAACAATCACCCTCTCGTGCCGCCCGCTTACTGCCCGGAGTGGTGGGTGGAGGAGGTCCCGGACGTCGTCAAGTACAACGTCCTGAAGGAGAACCTGCCGAAGCGCCTGTTCGAGAGGCTGAAGGACGTGCCGCTGAGCGAGCTCCCCCGGGAGGCCGGCCGGCTGTCCGGGTCCGGGAAGAGGCTGGACGGGTACATCAACGGCCCCATCCGGGTCGCGCGGTCCGTGGTGCGCTTCGTGCAGCGGGAGGTGCGGCCGCGGATCGCCGACCCGGAGAACGTCACGGTGGAGGAGGCGATCCGGCTCTCCCGTGAGCTTCGCGTCCCGTTCCACCCGAAGTACACGTTCCTGTGGCACGACGTGCGGCCGGAGGACGTGGACCGGCTCCGGGAATCGATCGAGGTGGAGGGGTCGGAGTGGGGCGGGCTGGAGGTCCGGGCGCCGGAGGAGGTCAAGGGGATCCTCGAGGACCTGCTCGTGCCGCACCGCGTGGAGGACGGGGAGGTCGTCGTCGAGGAGCCGTGGGCCTCGGCGCTGGCCGCGCAGCTGGGCTATGATGTAGAGAAGGGCGGGTTCCAGGAGCCGGACGAGGACCTCGACGACCTGCTGGACTACCTGATCATCCGGGACGAGACGTGCCGGTACGTCTCGAGGCTGGCCGGGTTCCCGGTGCGGGAGAAGGCGCCGACGCGCATCGGGGCCCGGATGGGCAGGCCGGAGAAGGCGCGCGAGCGGCTGATGAGCCCGCCGCCGCACGTGCTCTTCCCGATCGGCATCGTGGGCGGGAACCAGCGGGACATCATGAAGTTCTACCGGGGGGACTCGGGCGGCTCGGACGAGGTGGAGGTCTGCTACCGGATCTGCCCGGAGTGCGACCTGCTGATGCCGTACCGGGTCTGTCCCCTGTGCGGGACGGAGACCGTGCAGTACTGCGACCGCTGCGACGAACCGGCGGAGGAGTGCGACTGCGAGGAGCCGGACCCGGTGGTCCGGGCGAAGGTGGGCGCGGGGGACGACCCGTACTCTCGACTGCCCGTCAAGGAGCTGGTGCGGGCGGCCGAGGAGGACGTGGGCGGCACGGTGGACACGCTGAAGGGCGTCAAGGGGATGACCAGCCGGCTGAAAATGCCGGAGCCGCTGCAGAAGGGGATCCTCCGGGCCAAGCGGAATCTGCACGTGTTCAAGGACGGTACGCTGCGGTTCGACTGCAACGACTGCCCGCTCACGCACGTGCGGCTGAAGGAGATCGGGCTCACCCCGTTCCGGGCCCGGCTCCTCGGCTTCGAGCGGGACGTGAACGGCGACCCCGTGGTCTCGGAGGACCAGGTCGTCGAGCTGTACCCGCAGGACGTGGTCCTGCCCCGGAAGGCCGCCGAGTGGGCCGTCCGGGTCTGCCAGTTCATCGACGAGCTGCTGGAGAAGTACTACGGGCTCGAGCCCGTGTACGGCGTCGAGCGGCCGGAGGACCTTATCGGCCACCTCATCGTAACGCTCGCCCCGCACACGTCCTGCGGCGTCGTCGGCCGCGTCGTGGGCATCGCCGACATCAACTGCTGGTACAATCACCCCGTCATCAACGCCGCCCGACGCCGGAACTGCGACGGGGACGAGGACGCGTTCATGATCCTGCTGGACGTCCTCCTTAACTTCAGCCGGATCTACCTACCGGACAAACGGGGCGGGCTGATGGACGCCCCGCTCGTGCTCACCGTCGTCGTCAACCCGTACGAGACGGACGATGAGGTTTGGAACATGGACGTGTGCAGCCACTACCCGCTGGAGCTGTACCGGAAGGCGCTGAAGTTCGCCGATCCGAGCGAGGTGGAGGACCTCGTGGACCGGCTGGAGAACCACCTCGACTGCCCGCGCGGCCTCGAGTTCACCCACGACACGGAGTCCATCGACCTCGGCCCGACCGTGACCCGGTACTCCCGCCTCGAGAAGATGGAGCAGAAGCTCGAGGAGCAGCTCGAGCTGGCGCGGAAGATACGGGCCGTCAGGGCCGCCGACGTCGCCAAGATCGTCCTGGACTCGCACTTCCTACCAGACATCAAGGGTAACCTGCGCAAGTTCGGTCGCCAGCAGTTCCGGTGCTCCCAATGCAACGCGAAGTTCCGGGTCCCACCGCTCAGCGGCAAGTGCCCCCGGTGCGGCGGGGACATTCTCCTGACCATCTACCCCGCGACCGCCACGAAGTACCTGGAGCCGGCGAAGCGGCTCGTCGAGGAGTTCGGCGAGTCGGACGAGGAGTGGAGGAGCATCGCCTCGGAGGTCGAGCTGCTCGAGGAGGAGGCGCGCACCCTCTTCGGACGGAGTGGGGACGGGGTTACCCTCCAGAAGTTCCTCGGAGCGACCGAGAACTAGCCCACATCCCCAACCCTCCCAGCGTCGCGAGGGAGAACGAGATCAGGGCCCCCAGCAGGTCCGGCCGGCTCGGACTGGGGTGACGCCGCACGACGGGGCGGCTCGGCCGGACCCCGTGAGGAGGCTTTCGAGCACCCTCGGCCCTCTCCGCGCCTCGGGAGGGTCCAACGTAGGGTGCCCCTCCTCCCGACCCCTCGCCCCGGGTCGACCCCACCCTCAACCTTGAGGAAGGTAAGGAAGGCTCGGACCCGTGGGGCGCCTCCTCCCGGCGCGATCCCCTCACCTTCGGGGCGGAGGGAGGGGACGTCACCCGGGGCGCGGATGACTCGGCCCCGGTCACCATTTGACGCTCCTCGTGAGCGACCGTGCAATGGGCGTGTTGAACCTGCTGGAGAGGGTGCGCGAGCGACGGCGTCGCGGGCAGCGCGAGGGCGATCGCGATGAGCTCGATCAAGGGGTCCGAGCCCCCGGCCGGGTGGGGGTGATCCACGTGTGCGGGGTCTCGGGGTGCTATCTGCTGGAGGGTGACGAGGCGGGCGTTTACAACTACCTTATCCTGCACGCCAACCAGCACCGCGGGCAGGAGTCCGCCGGGATCTGCGTGTACGATGGGCTGCGGCTCGTGGGCAAGAAGGGGATGGGGCTCGTCACCGAGGTCTTCGAGCGTCGGGACCTTCGCGAGCTCTCCGGGCCCGTGGGGATCGGTCACGTCCGGTACTCCACGACCGGGGCGTCGGAGCCGATCAACGCGCAGCCGTTCAAGGTCGGCTACTCGGGCGGCGAGCTGGCCCTGGCGCACAACGGGGACATCGTGAACTCGGGGGAGCTGCGACGGCGGCTGGTTTCCGAAGGGCACGCGTTCGTTTCCAAAACGGACTCCGAGGTGATCGCGCGGCTCCTGGCCCTGGAGCTCACGGAGACGGACGACGTGTTCGAGGCCTTCGAGCGGGTGATGGAGGAGCTCGTGGGCGCTTACTCCCTGACCATCGTGACCAGCTCCGGCGACCTGATCGCGGTCCGTGATCCCTGGGGGTTCCGCCCGCTCTGCCTGGGCTGGGACGAGCGGGGCTACTTCGTTTCCTCCGAGACCGTCGGGCTGGACGTGCTCGACGTGGAGGAGTGGCGGGAGCTGAACCGGGGCGAGGTGGTGTGGATCCGCGAGGGCGAGCTTGAGTCCAGGATCATCCGACGCGAGCGCCCGGCCGTGTGCATGTTCGAGTACGTCTACTTCGCCCGGCCGGACTCGATCATCGAGGGGCGGTGCGTGTACGCCTGCCGGAAGCGCATGGGGCGCCGACTGGCCGAGGAGGCCCCGGCCGAGTGCGACGTGGTGGTGCCCGTCCCGGACTCGGGCCGCACGGCCGCCCTCGGCTACGCCGAGCGGCTGGGCGTGCCCATGGAGGAGGGGCTCATCAAGAACCGCTACGTCGGCCGCACGTTCATCATGCCCGAGCAGGAGGAGCGCGTCCGCAGCATCCGGATCAAGCTGAACCCCATCCGGGAGCTCGTGGAGGGCAGGTCCGTCGCCGTCGTCGACGACAGCATCGTCCGCGGGAACACGTCCCGGCAGATCGTTGAGATGCTGAGGGACGCGGGGGCCGAGAGCATCCACGTGAGGATCGCGTCCCCCCCGATCGTCTCCCCGTGCTATTACGGCATCGACATGGCGACCAAGGAGGAGCTGATAGCCGCGGACAAGGACATCCCGGAGATCCGAAACGAGATCGCCGCGGACTCGCTCGCGTACCTCTCCCTCGAGGGCCTCGTTGACGCCATCGGCCTAAAGCGCAGCCAGCTCTGCGTGGGCTGCCTCACCGGCGAGTACCCTACCCCGGTCCCCTTACCCGACGAGGGGTAGGGGAGAACTTGGGCACCACCCGGATCCTGAGGCCCAGGTGGCACGAGCGCCCCGGCTCGGTGGTCACGGCGGCCCTGGTCGGACTGTACGTCGCCTTCGTCACCTCGCTGCTGATCCTGGGCACGTACCGGGGTAGGCTCTCGCCCACGGAGGCCGTCGCGGTCTTTCTGCTCCTCGTGCTCCCAGCCCTCCTTCCGACCGCGTACTTTCTGACCCGGATGGGCCGGGAGCCGCTGCTGGTGATCCACGAGGACCGTCTGATCGTCGCCAGGGGTGAAGAGATCGAGCGGGAGGTTCGACTGGACGAGGTCGATCGGGTTGGGATGGTGGTCAGGCGAAGGAGGGCACGCATCGCGCTGGAGCTGAAGGACGGGGGCAGTATCGAACTACCGTTCGGATCCAAGCGGGTGCTGAGAGAGCTCCAACGGCTTCTCCGGACGAGGAAGGAGGAGAAGATCGGGGCCGAAGCGTACCGCCGCGCGGGTGCGGACCGGGTGGCGAAGGTCCTGGAAACGATGGTTAAGCGGTGGCGGGCCCCGCTCCTCGTTGAAAAGGAGGGTGAGGTGCGGGCGGTCTGGCCGGGACGGTCGCTCCGCGTGGGCGAGCCGGGCGGCTGGGCCTCCAGATGGCTGGCTTGGCTGCTGCTGGTGACCCCGCTCCCGGTGGTGGCGGCTCGGGAGGCGATCAAGAGGGAAGACGATTCCGTCCGCGCCGTGCTCCTCGCGGAGGAGTGCGCCAAGGGCCAGCTGGTCCGCCACTCGGCGGAGAGGCGCCTGCTTCCGGTCATCCCAGCCGTGGCCGTCATTCTGGTCATCGTTAAGACCGGCAGGTTGATGGTGCGAGAGGCCGGCTTGTGGTCGCTGGCCCGCATGTTCGGCGCCATGGTCCCGTGGATGGTGGCTTCCGTGGCGGCCGGGAACACCGTTAGATACGCGCGGGTGGTCGAGCCCGGCGCGTCGTTCTCGCTCATGTTTCCGGGCGTGGTGACCGCGGGTGCGGCCGGCGCGATCGCGGCCCACGGGGCCGTCGGATGGGCGCTGCTCGGTTCCCGGCTGGGGCTGGTTGAGGCCCTGGTGGCCACCGCTCTGGCGCCGCTCGGGTGGGTGATGCTCGCGCGGCGGGTAAGGCCGGTCTCCGTTCGGCGCTGGGCGCTCGCTTTTCGGGCCGCGGTTCCGGAGTCGCACGTGCTCGCCGCGCTCGTGTTATCGGCCCTGGTTCCGGCGATCTCCCTGATGATCCTGTCGGAGTGCCCGGGATTGTGGCTGCACTCACTGCCCGCCGCGGCGCTGGTGGAGGGGCTGGGGGTCGCCGCGGTGGTCAGGTGGATTAAGACCGCGGAAAGGCTGCACGAGCGCGCCTGGGCGCCGGATTAGGGCAGGAAGTAGTCGTTCACGGGCCCGAACTCCGCGGCGCCGCCCAGCTCCTCCTCGATCCGAAGGAGCCGGTTGTACTTGGCCGTGCGCTCGCTGCGCGCCGGGGCGCCGGTCTTGATCTGACCGCAGTTGAGCGCCACGGCGAGGTCCGCGATGAACGGGTCCTCCGTGTCGCCGCTGCGGTGACTGACCATCACGCCGTACCCGTGCTGCAGGGCGAGCTGGCCCGCCTCGAGGGCCTCGGTCAGCGTGCCGATCTGGTTCACCTTTAGCAGCAGGGCGTTGGCCGAACCCATCCGGATCCCCTTCCGGAGTCGCTCCGGGTTCGTCACGAAGAGGTCGTCGCCGACGATCTGAACCTTGTCACCGAGCTCCTCGGTGATGCGGGCGAAGCCCCGGAAGTCCTCCTCCTGGAACGGGTCCTCGATCGACACGATCGGGTACTGGTCGACGAGGTCCTTGTACAGGTCGAGTAGCTCGTCCCGCGTGTACGTCTCCCCGTACGCCCGGTACACGCCCTCCTCCTCGTCGTAGAACTCGGTGGCGGCCGCGTCCAGGGCGAGCGCGATCTCGCGACCCGGCGCGTACCCGGCCTCCTCGATCGCCTTCACGAGCATCTCGAACGGCTCGACCAGGTCCTTCATCGGAGGCGCGTAGCCGCCCTCATCCCCCACGTTCGTGGCGATGGGCCCGTACTCCTCCTCCAGCAGCTCGCCCAGCACGTGGTAGGTCTCCGTGCCCGCACGCAGGGCCTCTGAGAACCGGTCGAATCCGTGCGGCACGATCATGTGCTCCTGGAAGTCGAGGTCGTTGCCCGCGTGCTCGCCCCCGTTGATCACGTTCATGAACGGGACGGGCAGCCGGCGGGCGCCCGGGCCGCCGAGGTAGCAGTACAGCGGGATCCCGAGCGAGCGCGCGGCCGCGCGGGCGACGGCCAGCGAGACGCCCAGGATGGCGTTGGCGCCCAGGTGCGACTTGTTGTCCGTCCCGTCCAGCTCGATCATGAGCCGGTCGATCTCGGCCTGCGCGGTCGCGTCCATCCCCTCCAGCTCCGGAGCGATGATCTCCTCCACGTTCCGGACCGCGCGCCGGACGCCCTTGCCCCCGTACCGGTCGTCCCCGTCCCGCAGCTCGAGCGCCTCGTGCGTGCCCGTGGACGCGCCCGAGGGCACGATCGCGCGGCCCACGGTGCCGTCCTCGAGCCGGACCTCCACCTCCACCGTCGGCTCGCCGCGCGAGTCCAGCACCTCCCGGGCCCGGACCGCCGCGATCCCGGTCAACCAGGACGCCCCCGGCGGCTCCGGGCACCGCGGATTATACCTTTACCGCTCGGACGCCCGGAGATCGACCGCGCCCGCCCGGGGGAGTGATCGTGAACCTCCGGGAGCGGCTGGTCGAGGCGCTGGACCGACTCAACCCGTGCGACGCCTGCCTCGGTCGGGCCTTCGGGTACCGGCTTACCGGTCTGGAGAACCGGGAGCGCGGACGGGCGCTCAAGCTCACCCTGGGGATGCTCGCGCACGAGGAGGGCGACGAGGGCACGCTCGAGCTCCTCGCCCGCTCCGGCCTCGAGGAGGCGGCCGCCGCGCTCGAGGACCCACCCTCTCCCGAGCCCTGCGGGGTCTGCGGCGGGGTGCTCGAGCGCTGCGGGGAGTTCGCGCGGGTCGCCGCCCTGGAGCTCGAGGGGATGGACTTCGACGGGTTCGTGATCGGCTCCCGGTGGCCGGACCGCGTCCTCGACCGGGAGCGGGAGCTCTGGGACGTGCTCGGCGTCGAGGGGGAACCCATCAAGCGGGAGTTCAACCGGGAGGTGGGGAAGCGGGTGGAGCGGCTCCTGGGGGAGCGGGCGGACCCGCGGGATCCCGACGCCGAGCTGATCTTCGACTTCCGCCCCTCCCTGGACGACCCCAAGCTGGAGCTGCACGTCAAGCCCGTGTACGTGCGAGGTCGGTACCTCAAGCTCCGCCGCGGGCTGCCCCAGACCAAGTGGCCCTGCCCGAGGTGCCGGGGCGCGGGCTGCCCGGAGTGCGACTACACGGGCAAGGTGTACCCGGAGTCGGTGGAGGAGCTGATCGGAATGGTGCTCAAGGACGCGTTCCTGGCGGAGCACCACAGGTTCCACGCGGCGGGCCGGGAGGACATCGACGTGAGGATGCTGGGCAACGGGCGCCCGTTCGTGATCGAGCTCCTCTACCCGAAGCGCCGGACCGCGGACCTCCGGCGGTTGGAGAGGGAGATCGAGAGGAGGGTGGGGGACAAGGTCCGCGTCAGGGGCCTGGAGTTCGGCGAGGCCGGGGACGTGCGGCGCGTCAAGGACCTCTCCGAGCGCTCGCTCAAGCGGTACCGGGCGTGGGTGGTATTCGACCGGGAGGTGCCGGGGAACCGACTCCGTGAGGCGCTGGAGGCGCTCACCGGGCGCGAGATCCGTCAGCGCACCCCGAGGCGGGTGCTGCACCGACGGGCGGACAAGGTGAGGGTCAAGCGGGTGCACGAGGCGCGGCTGGTCCGCCACGAGGGTGACGAGGCCGTCGTGGAGTTCCTGTGCGATCCGGGCCTGTACGTGAAAGAGTTAATATCCGGAGACGCGGGCCGAACGCGGCCCAGCCTCTCGGAGCTGGTCGGCGCCCGGGCGGAGTGCGAGCGGCTGGACGTGATCGAGTTCCTGGACGAGGGTGAGTGGAGTTGATCGTGAACCAGCGCCTATGCCTCGGGTGCGCCGCGTGCGCGGCGGTCTGCCCGAACGACGCGGTCACGATCTCCGGAGGGAAGCCCGAGTTCTCCCCAGACTGCACCGACTGCGGCCTCTGCGCTCAGGTGTGTCCCACCGGGGCCCTGAGGGAGGGTGAGTAGGTTGGCGGAGGAGCGTTACGACGTGGTCGTGGTGGGGGCGGGTCCGGCCGGGTCGATGGCCGCGTGGGCGGCCGCGCGGGCGGGCTGCGACGTCCTGATCCTCGAACGCCGCGCCGAGATCGGCGTGCCCAAGCAGTGCGCCGAGGGCATCAGCGCCAACGGGCTGAAGCACGCGGGGCTCAAGCCCAGGAGCGAGTGGATCGCGAACGAGGTCTCCCGGGCCCTGGTTCACGCGCCCAACGGTGATCGGTTCGAGGTGCCCGGGGACGGGTACATCCTGGAGCGGAAGCTGTTCGATCGGTGGCTCGCGGCGCGCGCGGTGGAGGAGGGGGCCGAGCTCCGGCTGCTGACGGAGGCCCGGCGCGCCCTGATGGAGGAGGGACGCGTGGTGGGCGTCGAGTTCGAGGACGAGACGGGCCGACACGAGGTCCGGGCCGAGGTGGTGATCGCGGCGGACGGGATCGAGTCGCGGGTCGGACGGAGCGCGGGGCTCGTTCCCCCGCTGAAGCCGGACGAGCTCTGCACCTGCGCCCAGTACGAGATGGTCGGGGTGGACGTGGACGAGGACGC
>NZ_JBMXXF010000055.1:0-5942 GCF_053997775.1 Methanopyrus sp. | reverse complement strand
ACCCGGAGTGCCTGATCGCGTGGACGGGCGACGTCACCTTCGAGGCCACCTGGCAGGGCAGCGCCCTGGACCTGCTCCTGGGCCGCAAGCACGGGGAGGAACTCATGCTCAGGGCGCGCGGGTCCGGGAAGGTGCTCGTGTCCCCGTACGACGAGCGGCTCCGGAGACTCGAGCGGATGGTGCGTCGGGCGATGAGCGCCCGCGAGGAACACCTCCACCACGGCGACTCCGAATCGTGGGAGGGCGAGGAGTCGTGGGAGAACGAGACCGGGGCCGACGACGCGCTCGACCTGGACTTCGACGACTTCCTCGACTTCGACCTGGACTGACCTCCCGCCTCCCGCGGGCCAATTGTTACGATTTTCATAACGATTGTCGCTGGGGCCGCGGCCGGGATTTGAACCCGGGACCACCGGCTCCACAGGCCGGCGCTCTAACCAGGCTGAGCTGCCGCGGCGCCCTCCCAGCCCCACGGGACCCCTGGTCCCATTATAAAGATTTCCGACCCGCGCCCCACAGCACAGCGAGCAGGAGCACGCCGCTCGCCAGGTAGGCCCACAGCTGGTACCGCTCCCAGCCCATATACCGGAGCACCGCCGTCCCTTTACCCACGTGAACCAGCATGAACGGACCGACAGGGCACACCCGGCCCTCCCTCCCGTTCGCCGACCAGAAGGGTGCCCATCCCCACGGTATCACTACGAACTCGGATCCGACGCCACGCACGTGAATAACATCCTCGCACCAGGTTACCGCCCCCCTCCTAACGACGGCGCGCTCAGAGACGTACGGTAGAACCGCTTCGGCCGCGTCACCGACGTCGCACCCCGATTTCCATGGAAAGAGCGGGGAAGAGACCCTAATTACGCGCTTGGCCCTAGCTACCAACCCCACTTTAACGGACCACTCCCATCCGAGCCTGTCTACGATCAGCACCTCGCCGGTCCACGGGACGTTCGACGGGGGCATCTCCTGCCCCGACTCCGCGGCCGGCGGATAAAAGGCTGGAATGATGGGGGGTCTACCCAACTTTCCGGCTAGGATCGCCCACAGGATGCCGTAGGCGCTGAACGAACCCACGTATAACACCCGGACCCTCCTAACCGCTATAGCGTCCCTAAGGGTGAGTGACGGATTGACGAGCGCCTCCACCCGGTGCCGCCTGTCGGTTTGACTAACTTCGGGTGGCTCCACGGCGAGCGGTCTCGTCGATATAACCACGTCCACCCTCCTCAGCGGCAGCGCTCTAAGGTAGGATCGAAATGAGCGCTCCAGCACCTCCTCATAGCTCCTGCGACACCATTCCAGTGACACCGCGTACCAGTCGGAGGACGGCTGAGTCAGCGTCAGGATGGTCAACGCGGGTCCGAGGGACTGCAGCTGCGGCTCGGAGGCTCCCTGGTAAAACGCCCCGCTCAGCAGGTATGTTGGCCACCCAGACCAGACAGGGGAAGCGGACTCGAAGCCCGTGCCGTCGTCAACCAGCACCCGGTACGGCCCGCTCTGCCGCCTCCTTTCGGGCTTGAAAGCGTTGGATATTGCGAGGGCATGGAATATCACTAGGGCAACGAGTGCCGACGCTAGCGACATCCGCAATAACTCACTCCCGCAGCGCCTAGATTCCGCGACACCGACCGAGATCGTCATCACCGGAGTCCTCCACACGTCCACGAACCTTGCAGGTCCGATGGGACCAGCCGGAATCAGACTCAGCCCGCCGACGGCGGTCGCGGCGGCGAGCCGGCCTCCGCCCGCCTTGGCCGAGACACCCAGGGAGATCGCGTCTAGGATGGCCACACCTACGGCCAGGACTAGCTTCTCCCCAACCGCGTGCGAGTACAGAAACCACGTTCCGGGCGTGTAGGTGAATGCCAGCCTGACGTACCAGTACCCAAGTAGCATCACCGGGACCGCCGGGATCACGGCCAGAAGGATCGTGGGACCGTTGATAACCTCCAGCAGGAATGCAGGTAACACGTACAGGGGATTGCCGAAAGCCGCCGCCGACCACGATAGCAGCACCGGCCACCTCCTTCTCAGCCTGGATCTGGAGAGCATGATCGCAATGACGGCCAGGCTCAGGGAAAACGTGGTCACGACGCGGGTCGAGAAGACCTCCACAATCTGCGCCGGTAGGGACCCGGCGTAGACGAGCGCTGCCGCGTCCGTCCTTCGGGTGGCCGCCCCAGCCCTTCTCAGCAGAACCCAGACCCAGCATGGGAGGGCCCGATACAGACCGTCCACCACCGTGCACGCCAGGTATGGGTTTCTAGTAAGTTTGAACACCGCTACGGCGGGCAGGAAGGGGATTATCGGATAGTCGACGAAGGGAGGCCTGCCTGTGTAAGAATACGGGTCCCAATCCCCCCTGGCCAGCCCCGCCGTGCCCAGAAGGTAGACCTTGTGCGCCTGCACGGCCAGATCCATGACGACCGCGTGCTCGCCGCGTAGCTCCGGGATCGATGGGGCGAGGGCCGCAGCGGTGACGAGGAAAGCGAGCGTGACGTCAAGCCGGCGCATCGGGCTCCCCTCAGTCATACTTCAGCGCCTCGCACTCCTCCTCATACGTGGAGTAGAAGTACGGCGACACGGCCGCGAACTCCGCCGCGCACGTGTCCACCAGCTTGTACGTGGCCTCCACGCCCACGCCCAGCCGCGCCTCCCGTACCTCGTCCTCGCTCACCCCGAGCAGCTCCGCCAGCTGCTCGTCGGAGAAGCCCATCCGCTTGATTTCCCGGACGAACTCGCGCGTCCCCTCGTCCACCTCCTCGCCGCGGATCAGCGCCAGCAGCTCCTCCCTCCGCTCCCTGATCTCCCGCTCCATCTCCACGATCCGTTGGATCTTCTCGACGAACCACGGATCGATGCCCGACAGTTCCGAGGCCTCCTCCACGTCCATGAGACCCCGCTTCAGGGCCGCGTAAATGTAGAAGATGCGCCGGTCGTTCGGCCGCTCGACGTTCCTCCGGATCTCCTCCGGGCTCGCCTCCAGCTCCTCCGGGGAGGGACCCAGACCCGGCTCCCCGATCTCCAGGGACCGGATCGCCTTCTGCAGCGCCTCCTCGAACGTGCGCCCGATCGCCATCACCTCACCGACCGACTTCATCTCCGTGCCCAGCGTCCGGTCCGCCTCCGGGAACTTGTCGAACGGCCACCGCGGGATCTTCACCACCACGTAGTCCAGCGCGGGCTCGAACGCCGCGTACGTCTCCCCGGTCACCTGGTTCTCGATCTCGTCCAGGCGCAGCCCGATCGCGATCTTGGCCGCGATCCGCGCGATCGGATACCCCGTCGCCTTCGAGGCCAGCGCCGACGATCGGCTCACCCTCGGGTTCACCTCGATGACCCGGTACTCGCCCGTCTCCCGGTGCAGCGCGAACTGAATGTTGCAGCCACCCTCCACCCCCAGCTCGTCAATGATGTGCAGCGCCGCGCTGCGCAGCATCTGATGCTCCTCCTCCGTCAGCGTCTGCGCCGGCGCCACCACGATCGACTCGCCCGTGTGCACGCCCATCGGGTCCACGTTCTCCATGCTGCACACCGTGATGCAGTTGCCCGCACCGTCCCGCATCACCTCGTACTCGATCTCCGCCCAACCACCCACGTACTCCTCGATCAGCACCTGGTTCACCCGGCTGTATTCCAGCCCCCGCTCCACCACCCGCTCCAGTTCCTCCTCATCCTCCGCGATACCGCCACCGGTACCGCCCAGCGTGTAGGCCGGCCGCACCACCACCGGGTACCCGATCTCCTCCGCCACCTCCTTCGCCTCCTCCACCGACGTGACCGCCTCGCTCCGGCACACCGGCTCCCCGATCCTCTCCATGAACGCTCGGAACTCGTCCCGATCCTCCGCCCGCACGATCGTCTCCACCGGCGTGCCCAGGACCTCGACGTCGTACTCCTCCAGCACGCCCATCTCATCCAGCTCCACCGCGATGTTCAGCCCCGTCTGACCGCCCAGCGTCGGCAGGATCCCGTCCGGCGTCTCCTTCTCGATCACCTTGGCCACGATCCGCGCGTCCAACGGCTCGATGTAGACTCGGTCCGCCATGTTCGGATCCGTCATGATCGTCGCCGGGTTGCTGTTCACCAGAACGACCTCGACGCCCTCCTCCCGCAGCGCCTTGCACGCCTGAGAACCAGAGTAGTCGAACTCCGCCGCCTGACCGACGACGATCGGGCCCGACCCGATGATCAGAACCTTATCGGGGATCTCGGGCAACAGAACCCGCTCCAGCACTAGCGGCGCACGTTAATAAAGGCATCGACGCGGGCGCGGACCCGCCGGGGGGATGCCGGTGCCTTTCCCGACCCGTAGGCACGTCGACGCCATCGCGCTGGGCTCGATGGCAAGCCTGGTCTTGATCTTCTTGGCCCTGGTCCCACTCCGCGTTCCCCTCTTCCCCTACGTCTACGCCTCCGGGGTGGCGAACCTCAAGGCGGTCGCCGAGAGCCTCAGGGCGCACGAGCTCCCGGAGTGGAACCCTTACTTAGGCGGCGGGTACCCGCTGTCCCCCACCCCGTACTACCTGCTCTACGGGCTCGGCCGATCGACGACCCTGCTGGCCGTCCTCGCCGTCTCCCTGTGCACGTACCTGGCCTTTCGCTCCCGCCTCCTGGCCGCGACCCTGGCGCTACCCTCGCTGGCCGCCGTCGCTTACACCCTACACCCCGCTCCCGCGCTCGTCGTCTGTTACCTGGCCGGGCTGGCGACGGGCTCGCCCGCCCGAAGGACCCTGGGATCCCTTGCCCTGCCGGAGTTGGCCCTGTGCGTGGAGCTCGCGCTACGATCTCCATCCCCGTGGCCGCTGATCGCCTCCCTCGCGTGCACCGCCGACGACCTCGCTTCGTACCTCGCCGAGTCGATAAACCGGATGGCGACATCCGCCATCCTGAGCCCGTTGACGATCGCGTACTGCCTGGGTATCTCAGTGTCCCTTGCGGTGACGGTAACCCTGGGCTACCTGCTGCACCGTGCGCTCGGGACCCGGTGGAAAGCACCTGCGCTGCTGGCCTGCGTCCTGGCCGCGGCTTCCCTCCTTCATCCCGGACTCGTCATGGGGTTGGCGTTCCCGTACGTTCTGGCCCTATCGGAGGCCCTCCGGTACGCCGACTCCGTGCTAGCCGGGCTGGAGCGGAGGCATCGACGGGTCCTGGCCTCCGCCGCGCTGATGTCGCTGACGTTCATCCCGCTCAACATGGCCGAGCTCTCGTATCTGGCGAAGCCCAGGATGACGATCGCCGGCTCCGTCACCGTCGGGTCGGGAAGCGCCGTCGCGGTGGTCTCGAGCGACCCGTGGTTCACGGAGGTTGTCCACCACGTGCTCCGCGGGCGACCGGTGGTGAATCCGCCGTTCCTGTCCACGACGCCCGCGACGGCCACGTTCGCCATCCTGATGACTCAGGTCGGGGACTCGCGGTACGTGGCTTTCACCCCGTCCTCGAGCGTGGAACCGAGGGTGCTGCAGCTAAAGCTGAAGATCCTGAGGATCGTGTCCCCCGGACACCTGGCTGCTCAGTCCTCCGACCAGCTCACCCTCGCGTACGAGTGGTCCCGTTTGAACGGCATCAAGCCCGTCTCGGAGCCCCTCGTACTAACCCCCAGGACGCTCTCCGGCCACGGGCTAGTGGCCCAGTCGTTCAGCCCCTGGTGGAAGCCTCACTCCCACCGCCGGCCGGGACCGGCCGGCCTGATGGTCCTCAACGGACGCGTGCGCTACGACAGGCCGACGGCCCCCTTCAGCCTGCTCCTTGCGCTGCTGAGCATCACTGCCGCCGCGGTGAGGCCGATGAAAAGGAGGGCGGAGCAAAGGTAGGCTCGGGACTGGTATCGTTCCCAGGCGACGTAGTGTAGGTGGGCGGGTTTGCCTCCGGTCCTGACGAGCATGTACGGGCCGACCGGGCACGCCTCACCCTCCCGCCCGTTCACCGCCCAAAAC
>NZ_JBMXXF010000054.1:0-3192 GCF_053997775.1 Methanopyrus sp. | reverse complement strand
GTTTTGGGCGGTGAACGGGCGGGAGGGTGAGGCGTGCCCGGTCGGCCCGTACATGCTCGTCAGGACCGGAGGCAAACCCGCCCACCTACACTACGTCGCCTGGGAACGATACCAGTCCCGAGCCTACGAGGTCTCGGTGCTGCTTCTGGCGCTCAGCGTCGTCGGCGTCACGTGCTCCGAGCTCGTCCGGGGTAGGCCGGCTAAAGGGAGTAGGGCCACCTCGGGTACCTCCACACCAGGTCCTGAAAGGTGAAATTAGGCAGGACGATCGGTGACCAGCGGATCACCATCCCGCCGCGTGATCGGATGACCCCGCGGACCCCATCCACGTCGAGCCGCCCGTGCCGGGCCTCCACGGCTGTGATTTCCATCGGGGTTGGAAGGCCGAGAATCAGGAAGGCCCGGGACAGGAGTGGGGTCCTTGCCATTGAGATGATGGCCAGGTGGTGAACCTTCCCTTCGTACCCGCGGACCATCTTACCGTGGACTATCAAGGAAGGAGGGACGTACGTTGCTGAGCCGCTCCAGATGACACTTTTAAGTAGTACCAGTGAGCACGGGCCGCTGACTTCTACCCCGGAGTAGTTCACCCTAACCTTGGGCCTCCCGGAGCAGACGATCGTGAATGGTGCCGGCATCGGGCCCATGTACACGTTGACGCGATTCCCGCTGACGACCACCCAGTATCGGCCGGCGAGGTGCGGGATGGGGACGATCTCATATCCTCCCATGGAGGGGAGGTTGAACTTCTCATAGGCGGTGGGGTCGCGGTACCAGGCGTAAACGGGGACGGGGCCGGGCTGAAGGTCCCTACCGCTCACCGCCGGCAGCCTTTTAACGCTCATTATCTTCACCGAGGGGGGAGTGGGGTTCGTCGTCGCCGCCGTCCACGTGTGGAAGTATCCCTTCGAGACGGCTAGGACGGCCACCAGGACGGCCACAAGTTGTGTGAAAAGGACGGGCCGGACGTAACCGGGCATGCACCGCCCCCGGGCGCGGTCCCTCCGCGCCCATTATTGGGTCATTCGGGGAGGGAACATGAGGGGCCTGAGGCTCGTTGCGGCGGCCCTGATTGGCTGGCTGTGGTGCGCCGTGGCATGGTCGGCGGTGAATCCCAGGTACGTCATTCACGACGGAAAGGTGACGTACCCGTGGCTTCGGGACGGCTTCCGGACGCTGGAGATGCCCGTGGTCATGGGACCGGTGACGGACACCTGGGTCCCCTGGAGGGTCGTACAGGCGTCGGAGTGGCTGATCTGGGGGTGGTTGGAGGCGGGACCCGATCGTCTCGCGTTGGGGCCCCTGACGTACCGGTCGAGCGGGAGCTGGGCCAAGCTGATGAGGGCGTCGGAGGGTACCAGAGTGTCGGGGTACGGGCTGAAGTCCGGGGATTCCGACCTGATTTTTCGGGGCTTCCTAGTGGACAGGGGAGGTAGGTGGCTCGTCCTGTTGTGCCCGGGCGGTCCGGTCCTGGTGCTCGGTGGGAAGATCAGGGAGTGGCGGGTGTTCGGGGAGGTTTACGTGTCGCTCCGGAGGGGGATGGTGATCGCCGTCCTGCCAGAGCGCGTGTTCTGGGGAGTGCATGTTTGGAAACCGAGCTTGCGATTGTCCTCATTGGGTTTACCGCCCTGATGCTGGGCCCGATGATCTGGGACTGCTGCGTTAACGCCGGCGCTTCCCCGGCGGACATGGACCTGGCCGTTCAGGCTGTGAAAACGTACCTGATCAGCCGTCACGGACTCGCCGGCGGCGACTGGGATCCTCACTCGTACCTGGGCCGGCCGCCGCTGGTCAACTACCCTGTGGTCCCGTTCTTACTCCCCGCGCTGCTCTCTAGGTGCGTCGACCCGGCCCTCGCGTGCTCGATCTCCGAGTACGTGTACAGGATGCTGCCCGTGTTGGTCTGGGCCGCGCTCAGGCTGGCCGGAGCGGACTCCCGCGGGTCTCTAGGGGCGCTGATCGTCTATTTGGTTCTGTATCCGATCTACCTGCTGCACAATGCCACTTACGTGCGGGTGGCCACGACGCTGGCGTACTGCGCGTTCACGACCGCTGTGATCGTATGGTACTCAAACCTTGGACGCAGACTTCGGACCGCAACCTCCGCCGCGCTGCTCTACGTCGCGCTCCTGTCAAATTTCATCTATATCCTACTCCCGGCGGCGGCGTTCGCGCTCCTGGAGTCCCGCACGCTCTTCCCACCGATCCTGTCCGCGACCCCGGTCCTGTATCTGGCGTACGAGTTCGGCAAACTGAGCTTCAGCAACGTGCCCGCCTCGTGCCACTTCACCTACACGATCCTGGACAAAGGGACGACGATGATCCTCGGGCTCCTGTCCGGCCTTGCCGTCCTGACGCTGCTCATCAGCCTATTGGACTCACGCTCGGCGGTGCTGTCGCTGGGGACGGGAGCCTGCCTGGCGACGCTCGCCGGATGGTGCATGGTATCCCCCGGGCTGGAGAAGCTCATGATCGGGTCGGCGAAGGTGCTCACGCAGCTCGACCTGCAACGGCTCCCAATCATCCCCTCGTTGACGCTCACGATCGGGGTGGCAAGGGTGAGCCGCAAACGGTCGCTTCCTCCGACGTGGGCGCTGATCGGCCTCCCGCCGGTCTGCCTCACGGCCATTGGATCGGCGGCGCTTCCATGGTTGAGCCTGCCCAGCCTGATCGCAGGGGTCTATGACGGGCACGAGCAGCGGGTCTTCGTGGCCGGCACGGCCGACGCCTTGTTCCCGTGGAAGGACGGGAGGCTGGGCATGTCACTGATGGGAGCCTTCCATCAGGGGCTTCCGGAACCGGCGTTGAGGGTGCTCACGGCCACGTACTTCCCGCTGGGCACGATGGCGGGTGGGTTCAGCGACTACTCTCATCGACCGGGTTACAACCAGCCCTTCAGCCTAGAGTTAACCCGGAAGCTCCTCGACATACTCCCCACCGGCCGCGTGGAGGTGATGGTGGAGCCTGCGGCCTTGCACGGGCCATGCGACGTGAAGGGAGTGCCAGAGGTCCGGTCACGGGTGAGCCTAAGGGACGCCCTGCCCGTCGATCGCGTTCGGGTCCTTTACGTGGGCTCGTTCACGGACTACAGTTACCTGTGGTTGAATGTGGTGCGGTGCGCGCCCGCGGGCTACTTCCCCGTAATCCCCTGCCTCCGCCCCTACGATCTCAAGCACCACCAGCAGCTCGACG
>NZ_JBMXXF010000053.1:0-3271 GCF_053997775.1 Methanopyrus sp. | reverse complement strand
GCTCGGCCGCTCGTTCGACCGCCGGCTCGGGTCGCTCGCGTTGCTCCTTTCGTCGCTCCTCCTCCCACCCTGCCCCGGGCTACCTCTCGTCCGGTTAGGCTCGGTGAGGTCCCGTGACCGGGTGGGCCGCTGGTTGCGGTCGTCGTGGTCCGGGTTCCCGTGGGATTGAGTCCGGGCGTCGTCCGCGTCGTAAGTGTGGCAGAGTGGGTGGGTCTGGTCGTTGGTGCGGGTGACGTGGCGCGATGTGGGGTGGTCGCTGCCGTGGTGGGGAGGGTGGTGACTCGAGATGGTGTGGTGGGACTGGTGGTGGAGCGTGGGACGGCTCGAGGTGGTGCCGCTGGGCTTGGGCTGGGTGGTGCGGTGGGAGCGGTTGTGGCGGGAACGGTCGGTTGGGACGGGATCGGTGCGGGCGAGGGGGCGGGCGTTGGGGTGAGTGAGGGGGCGCCGCTGGGAACCTGGCCGAGTGCCTGCTGTCCCATGTAGTTGGATCGGAAGATCAGCTCGGCTAGACGGACGCCGGGTATGAGCGTCTCGTAGAGCCGGAGGGCTTGGAGGAAGCGCTGTTGGACGGCGGGGTTGCCGCACACGGCGGGGCAGCAGCAGAGCTCGCCTCGGAGTAGCGCGGGCACGATGATCTCGCGCACGAGCTGGACGAACGCGGGGCTGGTGAGGAGTTCTCGGCTTACGAGGCCGTGCTGGGCTCGGTCGTAGGCGATCGTCACCAGCTCGACGGACAACGATAGCAGGGATTCGGGGGCGTACCGCTGGAAGAACCTCCGGTTCGCGACCAGTATCTCTGCGGTTCGGCGGAAGATGGCCTCCCAGTTGAGGAGGGTGGGGGTCAGCGTGGACCAGCCGCGGATGAGGAAGCCGAGTCGTTTGAGGTACTCGACGGCGCCGGAGGCTCCGTGGAATTTCATGGAGCGGAGGTAAAGCGGGTTGAAGACCGTGCGCATGAGGTCGTACCAGGCGTAGTATTGGAAGGGCATGAGGAGCGAGTACCTCACGGCGGCCGTCAGTCTGCCTTTCAGGGCGTTTCGAGCGGTGTTCGCCGCGGCCGCTAGGGTGGAGATCATGTTGGCGGCGAGGAGCAGGGCGGCCGGGCTGCCGGAGCGGGCGATGGTGATCAGGTCGCGGGCCCAGTCCGGTACGTTCGTTCCGGTGCTCTTGAGCAGTCGGAGCGCCTCCGTGAGGATTTTGGCCATTCGCTTGCGGTCGCCGGCGGTGTAGGCGCCGAGGGCCGTGTGTCGGAGGTTGAGCACGAGCATGCCGATCTCCGGCTCCTGCTCGGGCGCGAGCCCGTTCACCGCCTCGACGATGAGTCTGGTGCCGCCTTCGAACGCGTAGATGCAGTCGTCGTGGAAGAACGTGAGCGCCTCGTCGGAGGAGGCCATGGTGTGAAGGGTCAGGTCCGGGGCGGCGAGGTTGAGCGCTAGGAGCAGTGGGAAGCCGACGGAGGTGTACCGGGTGGGTCCGTAAACGTAGGCCTCGCCGTTCAGGTACGCTTGCGCGAGTCGGACTCGGTCTTCGAGGAGGAAGGCGCCCGACTCGATCGTCTTGCCGATCACGTTCGTGTAGTCGCCGGGCCCCTGGCAGAAGACGTTGACCGCGGCCAGGAGGGGTAGGTCCTCCTCGGGCACCGTGGCGATCTGCCGGGCCCACTCCGGGAAGTGCGGCAGCGTGGGCGCGATGCGCACGGCGAGTAGGGCGAGGTAGACCGCGGCCCAGTCGAGGAACGGGTAGTTCTCGCTCGGTGGGACGGTTGTCGCCAGGAATTTGGCGGTCTCGAGGACGGAGTGGAAGTCCAGGCCGGTCTCGGCGCAGTCCCGGGCCACGGCGCTGAGCAACCTGCGCAGTCCCCGCTCCAGCAGTCTCGTGAGGGTCGCGTCGCCGAGCGCTTCGGCCAGTTCCAGCGCGCGCCGGTAGGCCGCGAGCACGGCGTCGTGCAGTGGGTTTCGCCACCTGCCGCGCTCCAGAAACGCCACGATCCGGCGCAGGTGTTCGCGCACGAGGTTCGCCACCGATCCGCTCCACCGGACGATCCGGCCGGAGATCGCGGAGGCCGTTCCGAGCTCGTGGGCGAGGTAGGGCTCGGCCGCGAGAATCGCCGCCACGCGTCCGAGGAAGAGCTCCGAACGGATGTTGTGCAGGTAGTGGTCCTTGAATATGCACGTGCCGAGGACGATCACGTCCGTGAGTCGACGGATCGCCCCTTTGAGGACGAGGGAGGCCAGTAGCACGACCTTGCCGCCGGTCCGCGCGCTGACCATTCCCTCAACCGTAACCTCCTCACCGGTGTGGACCGACCCCGCCGACAGGTGAACCCACACCGTGGACCGCCCGTCCGTCAGCGCCGCCCACTCGCCGCGCACCTCCTTTACCCGTCCCCGAAGGATGACGTGACCGAAGGCGGGTCCGAACTCGAGCAGCTCCGACGGGGTAATGGCGTGCGGGTCGGGGGGAACTATCCTCGCCTCCTCAAGCACGATCTCCGTGCGCAGTGGCACCACGGTGCCCAGGATCGTGACCTCGTCCCCGACCCGAAGCCCCTGCGGTAGGGCCGTCCTCGGTCCCCTCACCTCGATACAGGCGCCGCCGTACGGGGGCCGTACGATCATCCTGAAGCCGTGCTCGGTGAGTTCCAACTTCTCTACGACGCCCGAGACAAGCACCTGTCCGTATTTGAGCCTCAGTGCGTCCGGTGGGGCCGTGAGCGGTCGGACGCCGACGACGATTCCGTCCGGGTCCTTCTTCGGGACGACCCCCATCAGCACCATCTCGACCGCGATGGGCAGGGCCCGCGTGTTGTTGCAGTCGTAAGCGAAGGTGAACGCGACGACTTTCCTCGCGACCATCCTGAGGGGCAGGGCGACGACGTAGGCCGCGTTGAGGGAGATTGCGTCCGGCCACCGTCGCGGGTCGAACAGGCACGAGTTACGGCCGGTCGGCAGGACGTCTACCTCCTTGAACGGGCTGCCGCCGTACCCCGGCGGAACGTAGCGGCCCTCGAGCGCGCGGAGGAGGTTCTCCCGTTCGAGCCGCGCGCTCTCGAAGAGCAGCCCCACGACCCGCGCCGCCTCCCGGTGCGGCTCGTCGGATTCCCTGGTTTCCGGCCGCTCGATCACCTCTCGACAGATCTTCGCGGCTCGCTCGAGGCTCACCGAGCCCATCGTCAGGTTTGAGAGGATCCGGGCCGCGAAGTCGGCGACGGCGCCCACCGGATCCTCGCCCAGTGGTGGCATGCCGTAGACGTGCAGTCCGGCCGGGACGA